>NZ_JCAMRN010000065.1:0-22270 GCF_059620965.1 Geobacter sp. PheSNFMC | reverse complement strand
GCCCCGAAAAGGGTGGCAGAGGTTTCCCCAAAAACGGCCGAATCCACCCCTTTTGCCGCACTCCGCACCATAGCCCGGACCGCCTCCGCCCAAGCACCATCCCTTTCGTCCTCCCGACCGTGGTCCCAATCCCTGGGGTCCTGTTCTGTCGCCTGCAGGCATACGCCTTCTCCTTTCCGCCGCCCGTAGGAGGGGCGGCTATGGCGCCACGTCAGTTGAGGCGTGGCATGCACTCGCGGTATCATCTGGGTTTTTCACCCGCCACTGTTGCGCGGTATTGCTCGACCGCCGCATGGAGCGCCGAAGCCGCCATGTTCGAGCAGTGCATCTTCTCTTCGGGGAGCCCGTCCAGGGCCTGGGCGATGATCTGGTCGGTGAGACCCATGACCTCGTCGAGCCCCTTGCCCATGGCAAGCTCCGTTGCCGCTGACGATGTGGCGATGGCCGCACCACATCCCTTGATGAGAAATTTGATGTCGCGCACGATATCCTCTTCGATCCTGAGGAAGTAGAGCACTGCATCGCCACAGGTGGGGTCGCCGGCCTGCACCACCACGTTGGCATCCTCAAGGGACCCCACATTGCGCGGGTTGCGCACGTGGTCCCATACCTTTGCCGAATAGATCTCAGTCATGTTCGGTTCCTTTCCGTTCGCCGAGTCCGCCGTTGTCATCCGGTGCGCCCTGTTCGGTCACATCCCCGGCCACGGCCAGGGCTTTCTGCTCCACAAGGGCTTCGATGACCTTTTTCCTCCCCTGGGCCAGCAGGCGCTGGACCGTTCCCCGGGAAACTCCCATCAGCTCGCCCGCTGCCTCCTGGTTCAGGCCCTGCTTGTCGCAGAGAAACAGGGCCTCAAGTTCATCGTGATCCAGGATAATGACCTCCATCTCCTTCAGCGGCGTGCCCGCAGGCTTGAAGACGAGTCCCAGCTTTTCGCGGAGCGGGCAGATGCAATTGCGTTGTTTTTTCTTGCGTGGCGACATGGATTCCTTTCCGTATGCCGGTCAGTCTCGCCCCGGTGCGGGACAGGACGGCGCAGGGGCTTCTCCGAAGAGCGTTCCGGTGAATTTCACGTACCAGGCGGCTGACTGTACCTGGATGATGTAGGCCAGGGCAATGACCAATGCCGCGTCGGAACCGGCCTTGCCAAAGGCGTTCATGGCCACGGCCAGGGCAATGGAGAGGTTGCGCATTACCGTGCCGTAGACCAGGGCGATGGCATCGCCCCGGGGGAGGAAAAGCCTGCCCACGACGGTGCTGAGGCTATAGTTGATGCCGTAGAGAATGGCCAGGGGCAGCAGGATTGCCAGCAGATCCTGGGGCCGTGCCGCGATGGCCTGGGCCTTGAGGGCGATGGCGATGAAAACGATGCCCAGGACGCCCAGGGTGGAGAGGCAGGGAAAGCGGGGCGCCCACTGTTCCTGGAATCCCTTCTGGCCGTGTTTCGCTGTCAGGTAGCGCTGGGTCGCGTACCCGACCGCCATGGGCAGGAAGACGATGACTGCGATCTGCTTCATGATGCCGGTCATGTCCACCTCCACATGGGCGCCCATGAGGGTCTGCACGTAGAAGGGGGTTGCGATCGAGCCCAGGATGAGGCCCACCACGGTCATCTTGACTGCCGCTTCGAGGTTCCCCCTGGCAAAGCCGGTCCAGGAGATGGTCATGCCGCTGGTGGGGACCAGGGCCGCCAGCAGCAGGCCCAGGGCCATGTAGGGATGGTCGGCGAAGAAAAGCCTTCCCAGCCCGAAGGCGACAAAGGGCACCACCGCGAAGTTGATGAACTGGGTGAACAGTTGGGCCGTGCCATCACCCCCCTCCAGTACTTTTTTCAGTTTAAGGGTCACCATCATGGGGTAGACCATGAGAAAGGTGAAGGGGATGATCAGCTCCTTGAGAAAGCCGGTCTCAGCCGCGAGACCGAAGGCGAAGCCCGCGGCCATCACGGCGGGAATGGCCAGCACCAAGTTCTTGTTGAGTCTGATCAAAAGTTGCCACATGGCCTTGACTCCCCCTGCGCGCCCTCAGCGCGCCTCCTCGATCATGGCCACGATGGCATCGAAGCTCTCCTCCAGGGATGAGGCGAACTCGGCGTCATCCACCAGGGCTTCGATCATTGGCCTGCGGTAGCGGAGCATCCGGACCTCAGTCCTGCCGTGGCGGGTGAACGTGGTGATGAATTTCGGCATCAGCGCGGCCCGTTCCGGGTTCTTCTGGAGGCTTGCGGCCGCCTTTTCCGGCTTGCAGATCTGGATCATGTGGAGATCGAACCCCTCAGCAACTGCCAGACCGTGGGCACCGAAGGTATGGGCCATTGCCATCTTTTCTCCATTGTGAATGACGAACCCGCGCCTGTTGCCGGCCTTGGCCAGCGCCGCGACGAATTCGCCGAGGGGTTTGTCTGTGGTAGTCTGATACAGTTCCGCCCAG
The DNA here is from genome assembly GCF_059620965.1 of Geobacter sp. PheSNFMC. Classification (NCBI taxonomy): domain Bacteria; kingdom Pseudomonadati; phylum Thermodesulfobacteriota; class Desulfuromonadia; order Geobacterales; family Geobacteraceae; genus Geobacter; species Geobacter sp. PheSNFMC. The sequence goes on along the minus strand of NZ_JCAMRN010000065.1, from coordinate 19,840 downwards.
TTCATGATCGATCTCTCCTGTCAGTGAGCGCAACCGTGGCCACCGCAGGTGGGCGGCACGATCTCCCGGAATGCGCCGCTTCTGAACAGGGCAACGTTTTCCCCCACCGTGGGCGCCTGGGAGCTGAACACCCTGACCTTTGCGCGGTTGAGCATGATGAGGGCGCCGGCGCCGATCCCTCCGACCACGACCGCGTCGAGCGGCGCTCCTGCCAGGGCCTTTAGTGGGTTGCACGATCCGTGGGTGTGGTGTTTGTCGGTGTTGTCGATGGAGAACGTTGCTCCGGTCTCAGTGTCCACCATGATAAAGCGCTGTGCGGATCCGAAATGGTCATGCACCTTGCTGTCGAGCCCATCGTCAGATGTCACGGGAAAGCAGAGTTTCATGTGCGCCTCCTTTTTGTTGTGTGCATATGCACACTATTACATCCGGTTTTTTGAATGTCAATAGATTTGTGTACAAATTAAATTAACGGTGAGGCTCGTGCAAAGCGTGATGATGAGGCCAGGATGCAGTGTCTCGTTTGGCAAGCTCTTGGAAGGAACCGTGAGGCATTGCGGCTGCTGCCGAGGCGCGGCAACGCAGGCCTGGCCCGGCTAGGTCAGGGAGCCGCAATGTCGGCAGCGGTCACAAAGGTCACAAGTGCGAAAGGGAACCAACCAATCGGGACGCAAGCGAGCAAGGAAGACTCTTTGATTGAACAACTAAAAAAACGATTTATAGTTAAGCTGATGTCCCGTACAGGCAGTACCTGTTCGCATTCCAGTCCCGGCGTTGGTCCCTTCGCAGCGGTGCCGCCGGGACGCGATCACCCGCAATTTCCGCGCTGGCATCCCGCAGGGGACGCGAGCGGTCTGATGGGCTCTAATCTGATGTTACCGGAGTGAACTATGCAAAATGACCAGTTACGCGGCAGGGTCCTGGTGATGGATGATGACGAAAACATACGGATGATCGCGGGCTTTTACCTTGAGCGGTGCGGGTTTTCCGCTGACTTTGCCGAAGACGGCAAGCAGGCCGTGGAACTGTACGGCACTGCCCTTTCCCAGGGCAGGCGCTATGCGGCCGTGATCATGGATTTATCCGTTCCCGGCCGAATGGGAGGGCTCGAAGCCATTGCCCGGATATCTAAAGTAGACCCGGACCTGATAGCCTTCATATCGAGCGGCAGTCCGGAATTCCTCGATCAGGTGGAGATAGAGCGTCTCAGCATCCGGGGCATCCTGTCGAAACCATTCAGGGAGGATGACATCTCACTGCTGATCGAGGCCATCGGGACACCATGAAGCACGACGCAGAATCACGCCAATCACGCAAAGAAAGGTTTCCATGCCGGCCATGACCCGCCTGATCTATTTTTCTCCCACCAGTACCACGAAAAAAATCGTCGAACAGATTGCTGTCGGTTTTGGCGATACCAGCGTGACGCACCATGACCTGACCCGGTTGAGAGAGGGGCTCAATCTGCGGCTTGGTGACGGTCTTGCCATCATCGGCGTTCCGGTCTATGCGGGACGGGTGCCGGAAATCTGTCTGGAGCGGTTGGACGGACTGTCAGCCTCCAGTGTTCCCGCTGTGCTGGTTGTGCTGTACGGTAACCGTGCCTTCGAGGATGCGCTGATCGAATTGCGGGATGTGGTTGTTGCCAAGGGATTTGCGGTGATCGCCGCCGGCGCGTTCATCGGTGAACATTCATATTCGACGACCACCCAGCCGGTTGCCGCCCACCGTCCGGATCTGGCCGATCTGGCAAAGGCACGGGAGTTTGGATCGCTCATCGCCAGCCGTCTGCGTGATGGCATCGGCGCGGCACTGCCGGTGATTCCAGGCGACCTGCCCTACAAGGAGCGGATGTCGCTGGGCGGTGTCGCACCAGAGACCGATCCCGGGCTCTGCACCCTGTGCGGTACCTGCGCCAGTCTGTGCCCGACCTTTGTCATCAGGGTTGATGACAGGGTCCTGACGGATGCGGAAAGGTGCCTGAAGTGCTGCGCCTGCACCAAGGGCTGTCCCCCAGGGGCCAGGACGCTGCATCACCCCACGGTTGACGCGCGGCGCGAGATGCTGGTCAACCAGTGCAGCGAGCGTAAGGAACCGGCATTGTTCCTCTAAATGAACAAACATCTGGCGGGCGGTGAGAAAAGGGGCAGCAGGACTGCCGGGTGTCTATTGAAGCCAGAAGACATGTGGTGTTTTGCAGTAACCGGAACGAAAAAGGGGTTGGCAACCGCAGTTGCCAACCCCTTATTGTTATGGTGCCGAAGACTGGACTCGAACCAGCACACGGTTGCCCGCACAAGATCCTGAATCTTGCGTGTCTACCAATTCCACCACTTCGGCGTTGGACTTGAACTTATAGCACCCCCCATTCGGGTTTGCAAGCACTTTTTTGCGTGCCACGCTTCGTCGCCCATACGTACCATCACTCCTCCCGGTCAGCCGGTTGATTCTGCGTCTCTCCGGACAATACGTCATTCAGAGCGGCAAAGAGATACGGGAAGTTGAACGGCTTGCCGAAGACCTGTCGGATGCCAGCCGACTGCGCTCTGGCCTGGATTCCCGGATAGATATGGCCCGTGCCCATGAAAATCACTATCCCCGGCCTGAGGCGGCGGGCCCGGTGTGCCAGTTCGAAACCGTCCATGAGCGGCATGTTCTGGTCGGTGATCATGACAGTGCACGCATTGTTCGCGAGCAGCTCCAGTGCCTGAGGACCGTCTTCCGCGCAGAGAACGCCGATGCCCTCGTTTTCGAGAACGAGCTTCACGAAGAAGAGAATATCGCAATCATCGTCCACTACAAGTACGCGAGCCCTCGTGTGCGCCGTAAGGTTACGTCTGCCCGTCGGTAGTTCATTGTGTGTCATGGGGGTCTCCATTGCCGGCACCGGACTTCGGCTCCATGGGGGCGTCGTGGGTGACGGGGACCGGTTCTTTCAAGCAATACCCGACACCGGCCGTGATGGCAGGGGTTCCGTGGAGGTGAATGAGCCCCAGCTCTTCGAGCCTCCTGCACATGAACGTCAGCCGTCCGGGCGGGTGAATCGGGCCAAGTGCCTCCTCAATGACACCGTATGGAAGGAACCCCCGTCCGTTGGTGCCGGCTGCTGCCAGAAGCAGTACATACAGCCTGAGCTCTTCTCCGGAGAGGAGGGCGCTACTGCCCGTCTCGTACAGGGTTTTGAGCAAAAAGCGTTTGTCCACGATACCTCCGGATACGGCGATTGGAATGATAGTGCGATAAATAGTCATTAATGTCAATGTTAAATATGACTGGCAGTCGTATTGTTAATCGCATTGACACACGGGGGTGAAAGGGGGTATATCAAACGTGCGCCCGGGTGGGCATAAACCCGCGCCTGGCCGGAATTCTCCGTGGGTTCCGGTCACGGGGCAAACCGGTGGGAGTTGCCGTTGAACTGTGATATAGGACGTGCGCTGAAAAGGCTGAGGACCGAGCGGGGGCTGACCCAGAAGGAGCTGGCTGCGCTGGTGAGCGGCGGTCTCGATTATACCTATATCGGTAAGATCGAGCGAGGCGAACAGTTACCGTCGTTGAAGATATTGCTCGGCATAAGCGAGGCGCTCGGCGTGCCCGCGAGCCTCTTCTTCGAGGGCGAGCCGTCAGCCGAAGCTGCCCGGTCCCGGGCGATACAGGTCGGCATGGCTGGGGAGCTGGAAAAGGAACTGTGCCTGCTTCATCCCGAGGATCTGCCGCTCGTGGTGGAAATTATCCGGCTGCTCAACCGGCACCGGAGGGCGGAGCGGAAAAAAGCATATCAATCGCCCGCTGACTCTCTTCCCTTGGCCGCCGAGGATTGCCCCTCGTACAGCAAGCCGTAGAACTTCAGTCCATGACAGCCTCATCACCGACGCACGCCGCAAAAAACAGGGAGCGCCTCGACAAGCTTCTGGTCGACCGGGGGCTCGTCCAGTCGCGGGAGCGGGCCCGGGCGCTCATCATGGCCGGCCAGGTGGTGGTGAACGATCACCTGGCGGACAAGGCCGGGCTCCAGGTTCCCGTGGCCGCCGAAATCCGGCTCAAAGGTGAGGACATCCCCTTCGTGAGTCGGGGCGGACTCAAACTTGACCGGGCATTGGAGGCGTTCGGCATCGACGTGACGGGCATGACCGCCATTGACGTTGGTGCTTCCACCGGCGGCTTCACCGACTGCCTGCTCCAGCGCGGCGCCCGGAAGGTCTATGCCGTTGACGTGGGGTACGGGCAACTGGCCTGGAAACTGCGTCAGGACCCCCGTGTGGTGAATCTTGAGAAGACGAACATCCGCTATCTGGAGCCCGGCTCCCTGCCGGAGACTCCCGGCCTGGCAGTGATCGATGCATCCTTCATCTCCCTCGACAAGGTCCTGCCCCCCACCCTGCGGCTCATCGGGGATGAGGGCGCCATTGTCGCCCTCATCAAGCCCCAGTTCGAGGTGGGACGGGGAGAGGTCGGCAAGGGAGGCGTGGTGCGCGGCGAGGAGAAGCATCGCCGGGTGATCGCCGACGTGGTGGCCCTTGCCGAAGGATTGGGCCTGCGGGTTCTCGGCGTGACCGAATCTCCCATCCTCGGACCCAAGGGAAATCGCGAGTTTTTGATCCACCTGAAAAAGGCGGCCGGGGAAGCCCCGCCCCATAACCGGTAATCCGCTATCAGCCATGCCCATCCGATTCCTCCATACCGCCGACCTGCATCTCGACTCACCCCTGCGCACGTTCGGGGATCTCAGCCGTGAGCGTCGTCGCGACTTCCTCAAAACCTTCGACCGGATCGTAAATCTCGCCATCAAGCGTGAGGTGGACTGCCTGCTGGTGGCGGGCGACCTGTTCGACTCAGCATCGGCGGGCGCCGAGACGGTGGGGCACGTGCAGGACGCCTTTGCCAGGCTTGAGGGGCGCGGGGTACGGGTAGTCCTGATCCCCGGCACCCACGACAACATCATCTCGGCCGACAGCGTCTACAGCCGCTACCAGTTTTCCGGCACCCATATCCTGCGGGAACCGGTGGTGGGCGAGCCGTTGCGGCTGGACATCCGTGGCGAGACGGTCTTTTTCTACGGTTTCGCCTATCGTTCCGACCGTTCGCGGGAGGCACTCGAATCCATGCGCCGCCGCCCTGGCAGCGGCATCCACGTGGGGCTCCTCCATGGCTCCCTCAAGGGGAACCCCGAGTGGGAGATGCGCAAGAAGGACATCCCTTTCTCCGTTGCCGACCTGGCCGAACTCGGCCTGGACTACATCGCGCTCGGCCATTACCATGACGCCGCCTGCCTGGAGGAGGGGGGGCGCGTCATTGCCTGCTATCCGGGCTCGCCGGAGGGGAAGAAGTTCGGCGAGAACGGTCCCCGTTACGCCCTGATCGTGGAGGCGGCGCCGGGCAATGCCTCGGTCGAGCGGGTCGAGGTGCAGACACGGATCATCCGGGAGTTCAGCGTCGACGCCTCGCTCTTTGCCGAGCCGGCAGCCCTTGAAGCGGAACTGGCGCGTCTCGGCTCTTCCGATACCATCGGGCGCGTCAGGCTGTGCGGGACCGTGGAAGAGCCCCTGGACACGGCCAATCTGTCCGGACGGGTAAAGGGAAACTTCGCCTGGCTCGAACTGGTGGACGAAACCGATCTCTACGACAGCGGCCACGTGAAGCGGATGGAGCGGGAGGACTCGATCCGGGGGCTGTTCATCCGCAAGATCCATGAACGGTACGACGCCGCAGGTTCCGACGCCGAGCGCGAACTGTGCCGCGACGCCCTCAAGCTCGTCATGGGGCGGTTCAGCCGCGGAGGGGGGAACTGATGCTCTGGATCAGCCGGGTCGAACTCCCCGCCTTTGGCCGGTTCAGGGGTGCGTCGTTCACCTTTCGGCCGGGCATGAATCTGGTCTACGGACGCAACGAGGCGGGCAAGTCGACGCTCGTGGCGGCAATCTCCGGAACCATCTTCGGTTTTCGCAAGGAGCGGGACCGCTTCGTGCCCTGGGCAGGCGGCGAGCGGTGCGAAGCCCGGGTGAGCTTCGCCTACAACGGCCGCGAAATGACCATTGCCCGCGATTTTCTCTCCGACCGGGTTCAGGCTGTCGAGCGCGGGGGGGAGAGGACCCTCTGGCGCTTCGAAGGCAAGGTCTCCCCCCTGGGCAGAAGCAGCGAGCGCGAGGAATACCTGTCGAAGATCGAGGACGTATGGGGATTTGCGGAAGGGGACATCTTCCGCAATTCAGTCTACGTCGGGCAGCGCGACCTGCGGATCGAGGGTGACGCGGGGCTTACCACCCGCATCAAGCAGCTCCTGTCGGGATTTGCGGAGCTCGATTACGATGCGGTGGTGGAGAGCCTGGAGAAGGAACTGTTCGAGTTGACCAGGCGCCCCGGCGGCCGTTCGCGGGACCGGGAGCTTGAAGAGGTCCGTGCGCGCATGGCGGTCCTGGCCGAGCAATGGCGCGAGGCGAGTCGTGCCGTGTCGGAGCTTGCCGCCCTGGATGGGACGATTGCCGAGTTGCGGACCGCCGTGGCAGCGGGACGAGAGGATCTGGACAAGGGAAAGCGCTATCTGGAGCGGGTGAGCAGATATCACGAGGCAGCCGCCCGGGAGGAGGCACTTCGCAAGGATTACGACCGCATCCGGGCTGAACGGGAAAAGGTCGAGGCTCTCACTGCGAAGCGGCAATCGGTTGAAGAGCGGCTTGCATCTCTGGGCGAGGCGGTCGGACTTCCCGACGGGTTTGCCAGGACGCTGGAAGCATGGACCGACGGTTCGGAGCGGTTGGCGGTACTTGAGAGGGAGCTGGCGGGCCTGAGCGCCGACCGGACGCATGCCGGCCCCGTCCTGCAGGCGCCGGCGCTGGTCCTGGCTCTCCTTCTCTGGGGGGCTGCTGCGGGAGCGTGGTTTCTGCTGCCCCTGGCATGGTTGCCCCTTGCCGGGTGCGCCCTTGCCGTTACGGTGTTCCTTGTTGTGCGCGCGGTGCGCGCCGGTCAGGCTCGATCCGCCGAGACGGCCCGCATTCAGGGGCGCATCGACGGCCTCTCCGCCGATGCGGTCAGGCTCCGTGAAGAACTCGACCGGACCGAGGCCGAACTGGAAACGCGGCTGGGAACATTCGACCCCCTGCGGGTCGACGATATCCTGCGCGAAATCGACCGCGCCGCAGAGGTGAGAGGGGAGCTGTCCCGGATCGAGAGCGCCCTTGGGGTTCTTCCGCCCCTGGAGGGCATCAGGAGCCAGGAGGCCGAACTGGCCCGGGAACTGGCCGTGACCCGTGAAAGCATGGAGACTTTGATCGGGCGGGGATTTCCGGTCATGTCCCCCCGCGAGTACGCCGGGGCTGAGGAAAAGATGCGGCGGCTTGAGAGCGAGGTGGCCGAAAAGGAGAGGCTGTGCCTCGTCAAGGAGCAGGAACTGGCGGTGGTGCGCCGGGGGAGTCTCGATCCGGAGGCCATCGCGGAAGAGGGCGAGGAGCTGAAGGCCCGCGAAATCCGCCTCGTGCGGCGGGTGGAAGCGCTGCGGCTCGCGGTCGACCTCCTGCGCGAAACCCTCGACGAGTACCGCGCCACCTATCTGTCGCGCCTCGGTAGCGAGATCAACGGAAAGCTGTACAATCTCACCGCCGGCAGATACCGCGAGGCGATCCTGGATGACGGCTTTACCCTGTCCATCGGCGTCGAAGGAACTCCTCGCCCGGTGGGCGCCCTGAGTTGCGGTGCCCAGGATCAGGCCTATCTCGCCACGCGGCTCGCCCTCGGCGGCATCCTTTCCCGCAGCCGAAAATTGCCTTTTCTTCTCGACGACCCTTTGGTACATTTCGACGAAGAGCGCAGGGCCGCGGCCCTGACGGCGCTCAACCTCGCAGCCTCCGATCACCAGGTGATCCTCCTGGTCCACGACGAACGCTACCTGAAGGCACGGGGTGCGGATCTCTGGCACCGGATCAAGATCGACACGAAAGGACAGCAGGATGGACAACTGCATCTTCTGTAAGATCGTCGACGGGACGATCCCCGCGAAAAAAGTGTATGAGGACGAGGACATGATCGCCATTGAGGATATCAATCCCGTGGCCCCCCATCACCTTCTCCTGATCCCGAAGAAACACGTGGTCAATGCCCTTGACCTTGCGCCCGAGGATGACCGGCTCGTGGGCCGCGTGTTCCGCGTTGCCGCAGAAATCGCCCGCCAGCGTGGCGTCGAGGAGCGGGGCTTCAGGATCGTCCAGAACTCCAACGCTGACGCCGGTCAGTCGGTCTTCCACATTCACTTTCATCTGCTGGCCGGTCGCCACCTGGGATGGCCGCCGGGATAGCGGTCCACGAAACGCTCCGCGAGAGGGGGACAATTGATGAAAAGCATTATGATGCTGCTTCTTGTCGCCGTTCTGGCCCAGCCCGCCATGGGCGAAACCTACCGGTGGATTGATGAGCGGGGAACCGTGAATTTCACCGAGGATCCGGGCAAGGTTCCCAAGAAGTTCCGCAAGAAGGTGACGGTCATCTCCGATCCCGGTTCCGTGTCGCCCGAGGTTACCGAATCGGTGGAGGAGGGCATTCAGCCGAAGGCGCCGGCGGAGGGGCAAGGCGTCCCGTCGCGGGGGGCGCCCGAGCCGCAGGAGAAACCGGCTCAGCAGCCCGAAAAGGAGAAAAAACCGGTTTACGGCGGCACGCCGGAGGATGTCTGGAAAGCCGAATTCGGCAAACTAAGGAACGATATCCACCTTTACGAGAATGAGCTCGCCGACCGGAAGGCAAAACTGGCCAATCCCGCCAAGATGAGCCGCGGCGAATACCTGGGAACCCAGACCGAAGTGAAGCGGTTCGAGGAAAAGCTGGCAGGGCTCAGGGAGAAACTCGCGGCCCTGAAAGAGAGCGCCGCCAGGGCAGGGGTGCCGCTGGAACTGCGTAAATAGGCCACCCACACCCAGACCCGTGTGGCGACGCAATTACCTTCTACAAGAAAAGCCCGGAGATACCACTCCGGGCTTTTCACTGCAATTGGCGTTCAGCGGGGATGCTTTCCCATGTCCGTCGGTGAAAGCCGTGGCTACGCCGTGGCGAACGCTCTTTGGCGACCGTTCGTCACGGTCTGCAGCTGGTGCTTCCCCTCTTTGTGGCGGTTGCGACGCGCCTGACGGATGAGAGATACACGCGAGGCGCCATTCCCTGAACGCCAATCAGTTTTTTGCTCCGGGACAGCCGTAAACCGCTGGACCCTCTGACCTTGAGTACAGATTCCCCCGGGGAAACGTTTCAGGCTTGCTCAGTGCTGCGGGCATGCTCAACACGTCTGAACCCGGATGCGTAATGGTGTGCTTAACCGTCAGGTCCCTCAACCGGTCAGTACCTGCCTCCCAGAGCAATTTTCAAAGACCTTTTACTATGAATTGTAAACGCCTTCTCCGGGCTGTCAAGTGGAAGGGGGTAAAAAATTATCCAAGTATATCAGCATGATATGAATACGGTTTGCCGTGAAGGAATGCCGTTGTCAGTGGAGCGTCAATTGACAGTACTCCCCCCGTCTGATAGGTTAAGTGAACTTCGAATTCAAGAGGAGCGACATGCAGTTCCCGCATATTGACCCGGTCTTTTTCCGTATCGGGCATCTGGAGTTCCGCTGGTACGGCCTGATGTACATCCTCGGGTTCATCGCCGCCTATTTCATTGTCAGGCGTGCCGCCAACCGTCGTGGCCTCGCCCTGACCCAGGACGACGTGGCCGATGTGATCTTCTCGCTGGCAATCGGCGTTATCCTCGGCGGACGCCTGGGATACATTCTCTTCTATAACCTGTCCTACTACCTTTCCCACCCGCTCAAGCTGTTCGCCGTGTGGGAGGGGGGCATGTCGTTTCACGGCGGGCTCCTGGGCGTGATTCTGGCAGGTGCATACGTGGCCTGGCAAAAGAAGATCGGATTTCCGCTGCTGGCCGACATCTGTGCACCGGCGGCCCCCGTTGGGCTGGGACTCGGCAGGCTCGGCAATTTCATCAACGGCGAGCTTTACGGCAGGGTGACCGACGTGCCGTGGGGAATCATTTTCCCCGGCGGCGGCGGAGTGCCCCGGCATCCGTCGCAGCTTTACGAAGCAGTGTTGGAGGGGCCGGTACTCTTTCTGATCCTGATGGTTGTGGGGAGGCGGGAGCGTCCGGCTGGCGTGGTATTCTGGACCTTCATCGCGTTCTACGGCCTGTTCCGGTTCCTGGTGGAGTTTTTCCGGGAACCGGACGCTCAACTGGGGCTTCTTGCCGGACCCTTTTCCATGGGTCAGTTGCTCAGTTTTCCCATGTTTCTTCTGGGCTTGGTCATGGCCGTCCTTGTTTCACGCAGAAAGGTCGGGCCATAGGCCAGGGGTTACCTGGGCGGGGGGGGGAAGGAGGTACGCAGGCATTTCGTCATCTCGAGTACGTTGCCATCGGCGACCTTTGCATAGCGAACCGTGTCCATGAGCGACTTGATGATGAAGATGCCCCGTCCCCGATCCTCCAGGGTGTCGAAGTCGGGAGCGGGGATCGTGTTGATGTCGAATCCCTGCCCTGAATCGTAGACCCGGATCATCAGATCCTGGTCCGATATGTTGATGTAGATGTGGACCATTTTGTCGGGATCGCCGGCATTGGCGTGCTTGATGGCATTGACCATGGCCTCGGTGAGGACGAGGTTGATATGGTATGCCAGTGTTTCCCGGTCACCGCCGTAGCGGTCCAGTTCCTTGGCAATGTCCTCGCCGATCCTTCCGATGAGGCTCAGGTAGCGCGTCTGGTTCGGTACCTTGATGTCGACCTCGATCTCGTTTTTGTCCATCCCGCTCACTCCTAGAAGTTTTCCACTGCTTCCGCCGTGGAGCCGAATATTTCAAATACCCGGTGGAGCCGGGTCAATTCGAACATGGATTTGACCTGGGGCTGGAGACTGGTGAGTTTCAGGCTCCCCTGATGGGAGATTGCGTTTTTGAAACCGGATACCAGGGCTCCCAGGCCGGAGCTGTCGATGAACCGCACGTCGGTCAGGTCCACGAGGATGTTCTTCGTCCCCGCCGCGAAGAGTTCCTGCATCTTTGTCTTGAGGTCGTTGGAGTTATGGGCGTCGAGCCGCTCCTCGCGTACGAATATGATGAGAATGTCGTTTTTCGTCTCGATTTTCAGGTTCATGGTCCGCTCCTTGATATATCAGTCCTTCATTCTGAAAGACCTTCATGGTGATCTTCAGAAGCTATCTTACACTAATTAGGCCTCCCACGCTCACATTTTCATGAAATTCACCCTTCCAGGATCTTGAGGACAACCATGGAGACGTCGTCATCAAGGACGTTGTCGCTGCTGAACGATTCGACCTCCGCAAGGATGACGTCGATAATGCCGTCGGCACTCTTGTCGCTGTTAGCTGACAGGAGCTTGCAGAGCCTTGAAGAACCGAAGAATTCCCCGTCAGGATTCCGGGCCTCCGTAATGCCGTCGGTGTAGAGGAGAACCACGTCGCCGGGCCGGAGCTCAATCTGTTTCTCTTCGAATTCAACCTGGCGCTTCACGCCCAGGATGAGCCCTTCTGCGTCGAGCTCCATGCACGAGGCGCGGCCATGTCGGAAAACAAGCGGCGGATTGTGCCCCGCGTTCGCATAGGAGAGCAGGCGGCGACGGGTGTCGTAGCGGATGTAGAACATGGTGATGAAGAGTTCCGCCCCGGAGAGGTCGTCGTGGAGGAGCTCGTTAAGGGTTTCGAGAATTTCGCAGACCGTGCGGTCGGAGCGCGCCTGGGCGCGCAGCACGCTGCGGGTTTCCGCCATTATGAGAGCTGCGCCGACGCTGTGGCCGGAGACATCGGCAATGACCATGTCCGCCCCGGATTCTCCGTGCTGGAAATAGTCGTAGTAGTCTCCCCCCACATGGGTGGCCGGCTTGCACCGGCCCGCCACGGCCATGCCCGGGAGCGCCGGGGTGGCCGAGGGGAGCAGCGAGATCTGGATCTGCTTGGCGATTTCCATCTCCTTGACCACTCGCGCATTCTCCAGAAGAATCCGCTCCTTCTCTTCCCGTTCGCGATCCCTTGCCTCCATCTCCGTGACGATCTTAACCGCCTGGGCCAACTGGCCGGCAAGGCTCTCCAGAAGGTTCAGGAAGGGTTCGTTGAACAGGCCGACAATGGTTCTGGAGAAGACGGACAGGATCCCGAAGGGGGGTTCCCCTTTGCGGGAGATGGGGATGTGGGCAAAGGACTTGATCCCTTCCTTCTGCATCAGTTCCCTGGTGAGCGGCTTGGTCATGTACTGGGTGTCGTTCACGAACTGGAGCCGGTTGCTCAGGAACGCCTCACCGATGTAGGTTTCGATCTCCGGTTCCCAGTCTTTCCCGGCGATGCCGGCAATCCCCTTGCCGCTGTAGCTGCGGACCCGCAGCACTCCCTGTTCGTCAACCAGTCGAATGATCGCCAGGTCGAGCTTGAATTCCTTCAAAAGCAGGTTGAGGAGATCGTCCATGATGATCTGCAGGTCAAGGGTCCGGTTCATGAGCTCGGAGGCCCGGAGCCGCACGTAGAGCGCTTCGCGGCTTTCGGCCAGCGATGCCTGAACGGTGCTGAATATGTCGTAGACCGGCTCCATGCGCGAACCGAGGTCAGAAAGATAGCTCTCCACAATGGCGCCTGCCGCGGCTGCCCCCACGGAGCCGGCAAGCGTTTTTTCCGTAAAGCGTTTCAGCTTGGGCAGCTCGAACTCCGAGACCCCTCCCTGGGCGTCGATCTCGCGCGAACCCACATACTCGGTGATTGCCGCGTGGGCTTGCTGTTCGCCGATGAACTTGGACATGAGATTTACGAACTGCATGATGGTCACCGGCTTCGACATCCGTTTGGTTTCCCAGGGGACGCCGTTCTTCCTGGCCGTGAATACGTCGACGAATTTCCGCACCTGCTCCTTTTCCCGGTCTTTCTGGTGAAGGACGATGGACAGGGTCAGGTATCCCCCGATATTGAAGAGAAGGCTCCAGAAGAGGGAATGGGTCCAGATGTCGAATCCTGAGAGGCCGAAGAGCTCCGTCGGTTTGAGCAGGGCCACGCCGAAGGGGCCCTGATCGAGAATGGAGCGGGGGAGCCAGCCGGACATGATGATGGACGGCAGCAGCAGGGTATAGAACCAGAAGATGAAGCCGAGCACGATGCCGGTCAGTGCGCCGGCTTTGTTGCCCCTGCGCCAGTAGAGTCCCCCCAGGAGAGCAGGGCCGAACTGCGCCGCGGCAGCGAAGGAAATGAGCCCCATGTTCACGAGCATGAACGTTTCGCCCACCACGGTCTGGTAGATATAGCCGAGAAAAATGACGACAAAGATGCAGAGCCGTTTCAGGTTGATGAGCATGGTGGGAAACCAGGAGCGAGGCCTGAGCTTCACCACGATGGGCATCAGGAGGTGGTTGAGGAACATGGTGGAGATGGCGACCGATTCCACGATCACCATGCCTGCGGTAGCCGAAAAACCTCCCAGAAAGGCCAGGAGTGCCAGCCAGGAATGGCCGGCCTGCAGGGGGAGGGTAAGCACGAAAAAGTCGGCGCCCATGACGCCGCCGGTCTGAAGTATTCCGCCCAGGGCAATGGGCATCACGAAGATGTTTATCAGGAACATGTAGGCGGGAAAGAGCCACATGGCCTTCTTGATATGATTCTCGTTCGAATTTTCGATGACCGTCACGTGAAACTGGCGGGGGAGCAGCATGATGGCAGCCATGGAAAGGTACAGCGTCGTGAACCAGTGGGCATGGGACATTGCGGTGGTCCCCCCCAGGGTGGTCAGGTTATCCAGCAGGGTGCCCCGGGCATCGATGCGGGAGAAGATGTCGCCGAAACCGTTGAACAGCCCGTAGGTCACGTAAATGCCCACAGCCATGAAGGCCACGAGCTTGACGATGGATTCCACGGCAATTGCGGCGACCAGCCCCTCGTGGCGCTCGGTGGAATCCAGCTTGCGGGCGCCGAAGATGACGCTGAAGGCGCTCAGGATCACCGCGGCGAAGAAGTTGGTGTGGAGCGAAACCGGGTAGTTCGTGTGCAGAAGCGGGAGCTGGACGTAGGGGTACCCGCAGATGATGTCGAAGGTGGTTGAGACCGCCTTGAGCTGAAGTGCTATGTAGGGCATGATCCCCACGGTGGCGATGACCGTGACCACGGCGCCGAGCCACTGGGATTTCCCATAGCGGGAGCTGATGAAGTCGGCGATGGACGTGATGTTGTTTTCCTTGCAGATCCGCACGATCTTGCGCAGTAAAAACCACCAGGAGAATGCGACCAGGGTGGGCCCCAGATAGACGGGCAGAAAGTCGATCCCCGTGGTCGCGGCCTTGCCGACGCTGCCGTAGAACGTCCAGGACGTGTGATAGACGGCAATGGAAAGGGCGTAGACCAGGGGATTGGCGATAATGCTCCGTCCCTCTTCCCTTTTCTTGTCGGCGTAATAGGCCACCGTGAAGAGGAAGACAATATAGAGCAGTGATATGCCGACCACCAGTTCGATGCTGAGGATCAACGGCGATCTCCTTCGTCGTGGTCGTCGTCGGGAAGGTCAATGGCCTTGGTGAAGAGGTAGATGACAAGGATGGAAACCGCCCACCCGGCCTGGAAATAGAGGTAAAGCTGCGGAATGTGGAAGATCCGCCACGGCTTGTTGAATATCTGGATGAAGGGATAATTCATCATGATGATTCCCAGCACGAAGAAGATCACCCATGATTCCCTGAGCCTCAACCGCTTGAGGATGGCGCCGTTCAGCTTTTTCCACATGGAAGCAGCTCCAGTCCGTGGAGCACCGCGTCAACCATGGCTGACGCGGCGCCCGACGTGTCGATGCGCAGAAGGGTCCCCTCCCGGTCCGACGGGGGATCGAATCCGTCTTTTTGCCGGAGGTAGACCTCCCAGGTCCCGTCCGAGGGCTCGTTCCGGTCTTTCTGCCGCGAGTCGAGCCGCCTGCGGATCGTCGGCTCGGGGCAGACCGCATGCAGGATGACGAACGGCGTCCCGGCGTTCCGGGCCAAGGTCCCGAACCGGCCCCGGTCGGCGCGCCGGCGGAAGGTGGCATCCACAATGATGCTGTGGCCGCCCCCAAGGGCGGCCCGCGCCCGGCGCTCCAGTTCCCCGTATGTTCGCACCGAAGCCCGGTCCGTGTAAATCCCTGTGCCGTAACCTTCACCCGGACGATCCGTGGGACGCAGTCCTGCAAGCTCCTTTCTTACCACATCGGAGGAGACGATTTCCAGCCCCAGGTCCAGGGAGAGTTCCCTTGCCAGACTGCTTTTCCCGGAACCGGTCAGTCCGCAGGTAATGAACAGGGTCGGCGGAAGTCCCGGCCTCACCGTATAACCCCGTGCCAGCCGGAAGTAGCGGGATGCCCGTGCCGCCGCGGCCTGCTTTTCGTTCTCCGGAATCTGCGGATCCGCGAGCCGCATGCTCTCTACCTTGCCCCGGACAAAGGCCCGATACACCTTGTAGAAGTCGATCACCTCAACGACGCTCGCGTCGTTGGTGATCCGCGTGTACTCGTCAAGAAAAGCGGCTCCCAGGTCAGGCCGGAGGACGAAGTCGAAGTCCATGAGCAGGAACGCGATGTCTGCCGCGGTGTCGCCGTAGCGGAACCGATTGTTGAATTCGATGCAGTCGAAAATGCAGACTCCGCCGTCGGCGCCGAGGCAGATATTTTCCATGTGGATGTCGCCGTTGCCGTCGCGGATGCGGCCTGCCCCGACGCGCGCGGCAAAGAGGCCGGCCCGCTCGGTCATGAACCGTTCCACCCATTCCCTTATGAAACCGTGATCCCGCGCACTCAGGGTGATGCCGCAATAGGGAAGGGTCTGCTGGAAATTCTCCGCCCAGTTGGCTTCAATGGTGTCCAGGCCGCCGAACGTGTCTATTTCCGGGCTTTGTTCCGCCTCCAGGTGAAAGATGCCGACAACGCGCGCCACGGCCCGGACCTCCGGTTCTCCGGCCAGGCCCGCGGAAAGCAGCCGGTCGAACATGCGGTCCGCCGGCAGCCGCTTCATTTTGACAGCATAGTCGATGACCCGTCCATCGCCGACGAACGCGGCACCTGCCGGGGTTTCGCGGACTTCTGCCACGCCGAGATAGATGTCGGGGCAGAGCCTGCGGTTGAGGCGAACCTCCTCCTCGCAGTAGAAACGGCGCCGATCCAGGGTCGAAAAGTTGAGGAAGCCGAAGTCTACGGGTTTTTTCACCTTGTAGGCGAAGTCATCGGTGAGAAAAATGTACGAGACGTGGGTCTGGACCAACTCCACGGATCCGGTTGGATCCGGGTAGGCGGAGGGTTTCAGCAGTGACCGGACGTGATGTTGTTCCATACCGCTTCCATGGGAAGAAAAGTAATGTCAATAATACCACAAAACCCGGTCCGCGCAAGGCTCCGGAGCCCAGAGAAACATTTGACGGTGTGGGGTTAATGTGCTAGCTTTCTTCCTGGGTTGCAGGCATGTTTCCTCCGGCGTCGACTGTCTTTAGGGGCGGTGCGGATCACGACTTAAGGATCATTCCACGACAACGGAATCCATTGTGTGGCGAGCGGGGCTTCGACTGCCCCCGTCCGTTGTCGCGTGCCCGCGACCGACCGTCACGGCAGGTGTCTCCATGAATATGACAACCGTTGCAGCGCTCTTGGCTCTTTTCCTTGCTATTCCCGGCTGCGCTACCAGTGGGACGGTAGGAACGCCTCACGCCAACGAGGCGAGTTTCACGCCGACCGTAGACATCGCCGGGTCGCGTGCCCTGTACATCTATGCCAGATCACGGCTGCAGTTGCTGGAAGGAGACGTGGAGGGCGCCCTCACGCTGCTCAACGGAGCCATCGAAGCCGATCCGGGCTCTGCGTATCTCCATACCGCGGTTGCTGAAATCTACATGAAGACGGGGCGCGCCGAAGACGCGCTCAGGGCGTGTGAGAACGCCATCCGGCTCGACCCCTCGTTTCGCCAGGCCAGTCTGCTGGCAGGTGCCATTCTGGCAAGCCTCAAGCGCGACAGGGAGGCGGTTCCCCACCTGGAAAAGGCCATCGAGCTCGATCCTTCCCGGGAAGAGGCCTACGTCCATCTGGCCGTATCCTACCTGAAGCTGTTCGAGTACGAGAAGGCGGTGGACACGCTCAAGTCCCTCGTCAAGGTCAAGCCCGACTCGTCCCTCGGCTATTATTACCTGGGCAAAACCTATGATCAGATGAAGCTCCAGAAGGAGGCCGCCAACTATTACAGGAAGGCCATTGAGCTGAAGCCGGACTTCGAGCAGGCCATCATTGAGCTGGGAATCGTCCAGGAGGGGATGGGGCTTCACGATGACGCCATCGCCACCTACAAGGGCCTGCTGGATATCAATCCCTTCAACCTGAACGTCCTGCAGCACTTGGTCCAGCTCTATCTCCAGCAGCAGCGGTTCGACGATGCGCTGCCCCTTCTCCGGGGCCTCAAGGAGAAGGGGGTCGGCGGGCTGGAAACATCCCGCAAGATCGGCCTCATCTACCTTGAGAGCGAGAAGTACGACGAGGCCATCGCCGAATTCCGCGAAATTCTGGAGCGTGAGCCCAATGCCCTGCAAATCCGCTTCTATCTGGCGACCGCCTATGAAGAAAAGGAAGAATACGGCCGGGCGCTGGAGGAGTTCGGCCGGATACCTCCCGGCTCCTTTAACTATTTCGAGGCAGTAGGGCACATGGCGTTCATCCACAAGGATATGGGGAATCCCGAAAAGGGGATTGCCGTCCTGAAGGATGCCATTGCCGCATACCCGAGCCATCTGGAGCTTCACCTCTATCTGGCTGGCCTATACGAGTCCCTCGACCACTACACCGAGGGCTTGGCGGTGCTGAAGGCGGTGGAAGGTGAGTTCGGGGGTGATCCGCGCCTGCACTTCCGCATGGGCACCCTATACGACAAGATGGGGAACAAGGACGAGTCCATTGCCAGGATGAAGAAGGTGCTGACCATCGCGCCGGATGATGCCCAGGCGCTGAACTACCTGGGGTATACCTATGCGGAGCTCGGCATAAAATTGGACGAGGCGTTGCAGTATCTCAGAAAGGCGGTTGAACTCCGCCCCAATGACGGGTTCATCCTCGACAGTCTCGGCTGGGTCTATTTCAAGCTGAAGCGTTATGATGAAGCCATACCGCTCCTGGAACGGGCGACAAAGCTCGTGGACGACGATCTCACCATCATGGAGCATCTGGCCGACGCCTATGCGGCCCGGCGCGAGCATCGCAAGGCCCTTGAACTCTACCGGAAGATTCTCGAAACGGAGCCCGGGCGCAAGGATATTATCGAGAAGAAGCGCAAGGTCAGGGGGGAGAGCCAGGAGAGATGACGTTTCGGTGGATCGGCTGCCTTCTTGCCCTGCTGCTGGTCGTATCGTGCAGCGGCGAAGACCGCGCGAGAGCCCCTGCCGTGCGCGGACCGGGCACGCCCGCTTACGGTGACGCCATCGTAGTCGGCACCATCGGCGAGCCGTCGAACCTGCTTCCCCTGCTGGCGTCCGACTCGGCATCCCACGAGGTGGCGGGCAATGTCTTCAATGGCCTTGTCCGTTACGACAAGAACCTGAATCTGGAGGGGGAACTGGCCGAGTCGTGGCAGGTTTCTCCCGACGGCCTCACCATCACCTTCCATCTCCGCAAGGGGGTGAAATGGCACGACGGCGTGGAGTTCACCTCCCGTGACGTGCTCTACACCTACCGGGTGACGGTGGATCCGAAGACCCCCACTGCGTATGCCGAGGATTTCAAGCAGGTCAAGACCGCCGAGGCACCCGATCCCTATACCTTCCGCGTTACCTATGCCAAGCCGTTCGCCCCTGCGTTGGCCTCCTGGGGGATGGGAATTCTCCCGGCTCACCTGCTGGAAGGGAAGGACATCACAAAGAGCGAACTCTCCCGTCGTCCCGTCGGAACCGGGCCCTACCGGTTCAAGGAATGGGTCGCCGGTCAGAAGATCGTCCTCGAATCCTATCACGACTACTACGAGGGCCGCCCGTACATCGACCGTTACATCTACCGGATCATCCCCGACAATTCCACCATGTACCTGGAACTCAAGGCAGGCGGCGTGGACTTGATGGGACTCTCGCCGGTCCAGTACGCCCGGCAGACGGATACCCCCGAGTTTCGCTCCCGCTTCGCCAAGTACCGCTATCCGGCCTCAGCCTACACCTACCTGGGATACAATCTGAAAAATCCGCTTTTTGCCGATCGTCGCGTGCGCCAGGCCATTGCCCATGCCCTCAGCAAGGACGAGATCATTCACGGTGTGCTCCTGGGGCTCGGCCAGGTGGCGGTGGGCCCCTTCAAGCCGGGGACCTGGGCCCACAATCCCACGGTGCGCGACCCGGGCTACGACCCGGTGCGGGCCAGTCACCTGCTTGCCGAGGCGGGGTGGCGCGCAACCGGGCCCGACGGCATCCTGATGAAGGACGGCAAGCCGCTGAGCTTCACCATTCTGACGAACCAGGGCAACGACCAGCGGCTCAAGACCGCCCAGATCATCCAGCGCCGGCTGCGCAAGGTCGGGATCGACGTGAAGATCCGGGTGCTGGAATGGGCGTCGCTCTTGACAAATTTCATCGACAAGCGGAATTTCGATGCCCTCATCATGGGGTGGACGATCCCCCAGGATCCCGATCTCTTCGATGTCTGGCATTCGAGCAAGACCGGTCCCAAGGAACTGAATTTCGTCGGCTTCAAAAACGATGAGGTGGACCGCCTGATCGAGGAGGGGCGCCGCACCTTCGACCAGGAGAAGCGCAGGCGCTGCTACTGGCGCATCCAGGAGATCCTGGCCCAGGAGCAGCCCTACACCTTTCTCTACGTCCCCGATGCCCTGCCCGCGGTGAGCGCCCGGTTCAGGG
>NZ_JCAMRN010000064.1:0-23011 GCF_059620965.1 Geobacter sp. PheSNFMC | reverse complement strand
CCTGGACGGTGGTATCGACGTTAACCCGCTCCAGATGCCTTTCGGTCATGTACTCTTTGCTCTTTGCCGTCTCGATCGTTACCTGGAGCAGCTTGTCCATTCCCTTCGGACCGATCCGCTTGCGCCACTTCACCAGGGTGGTCGGGGCGAGGGGAAAATCGTGCTGGAAGAACTCGAAGCCGCAAAAGTACTGCCAGTAGCCGTTCTCCACGAAATGGTCAACGACTGCCTCGTCGCTCACATTGTAAGCGTGCTTGAGGTAGTGCAGCCCGACGAGAAGGCGAATCGGCAAGCCGGGACGACCGAAGTTTTCGGTGTACAGGGGGCCGAATTCTCTGTCAAAGACCGACCAGTCGATAGCGTTCGCCAGGCGATACAGGGGATGTTGCCGATTGAGGATCTGATCCAGCCGAGCACGGAACAGATCGCCTTGGTCACTCCCTCTTGATTTTGGTTGCATAAAATCACCGTGTTTTGTGGGGTCACATTCAATTTCCGGTGATTTTATCACTCAATAAGTGCGGTTAATATCAATAAGTTCAGCAGGTTATACTTTTTCAGGCACGACTACTATCGCTGCTTCTCGGTCTTGATTGTTGGAATTCGGCGGGGAGTTCGGAGTTCTGGGGACATCCATACTCAATTCGCAAGGCGGCCAGTCGGCCGCCTTTACTGTTCCTGCCAATAACCTCGTACAAACAATTCAGCTAGCAAACGAAAATCATGTTTCGTTACATAAGCCTCTTGCCTAATAAACGATGCTGCCGTATAGTTTGTTAGCGCGTTGAGCTATGAAGCTATCGTTACGTAGCAACCGCGCCTAAGAAACGAAAACCCTCCAAACATTATGAGGTGTCCCCATGTTTACGGAAGTATCGCCGCGCGGCGGCAGGCTGGTGGTACAGCAAAAAGGTGCAGAAGGGTACAGCGCTTTTGTGCCACATCCGCTACCGCCCAATCCACCGCTGCAGATCGACGACGAAATGGGATGGCTGATGGAGCGGGCCAACCGTGCCCTGGGCCGGCTGGACGGCTGTACCTATACCCTTCCCAACCCTGACCTGTTCCTCTACATGTACGTGCGCAAGGAGGCGGTGCTAAGTTCTCAGATCGAGGGGACGCAGGCGTCATTGGACGATCTTCTGGAGTACGAAGGAGAGATTGAGGGTAAGAGCTCACCGGACGATATCAATGAGGTGTTCAATTATGTGGATGCCATGAATTACGGCCTGGAGCGGTTGCAAGAGCTGCCCCTGAGTCTGCGGCTGATCAAAGAGATTCATGCCCGGCTGATGACCGGCATCAGGGGGGGGCACAAGAGTCCTGGCGAGTTCCGGACATCCCAGAACTGGATCGGTGGCACAAGGCCGGGTAATGCCGCCTTCGTGCCGCCGCCGGCCAATGAAGTAGTTACCTGTCTGGGCGACTTGGAGAAATTTCTGCACGATGAGGCAGTTCCGCCGCTGCTCAAGGCTGGCCTGGCCCATGCCCAGTTTGAGACCATCCACCCGTTTCTGGACGGCAACGGCAGAATGGGGCGGCTGTTGATAGCCTTTATTCTCTGCCATGATCAGGTACTGGAAAAGCCACTGCTCTACTTGAGTCTCTTTTTCAAAAAGCACCGCCAGGAGTACTACGAGCGGCTCAACGCGGTCCGGCGAGACGGCGACTGGGAGGGGTGGATCAAGTACTACCTGCAGGGGGTATACGAGATATCGAAACAGGCGACCGATGCCGCCAAAGCGATCATGGACCTGATGGCGCGGGACAGACAGAAGGTGACCGGCCTGGGCAAAGCAGCACCAACAGCGTTGGCTCTTCTGGAGATGCTCTATCGCAAGCCCTACGTCACCATTCCGTACGTGGCGCGGGAACTCAGAATCAGCTCCCCGGCAGCAGGTAAGGCAGTGAACAATCTTGCGGCACTCGGCATTCTGACCGAGGTGAGCGGCAAGAAGCGCGATCGGGTGTTCCTGCACGAATCCTACCTGTCCATCATCCGGGAAGGGACTGAGCTATACCGGTAGGTGAAAGAAAAAAAGGTAGTCATTGCCCGGCCAAGGCATAGTATGCTATAGCTAAAGTGCACCTGAACCGCAGGGAGACCCCCTGCGGTTTTCTTTTGGCAGCAGAAAGAGAGAGTTCATCATGATCAGTACCAGCAACATCAGTCTTGCCTACGGCAAGCGGGTCATCTTCAAGGACGTGAACATCAAGTTTGTGCCCGGCAACTGCTACGGCCTGATCGGCGCCAATGGCGCCGGCAAGTCCACCTTCCTCAAGATTCTGGCGGGGCTGTCCGAGCCCGATTCCGGCACGGTCAGCGTCGGCCCGCGCGAGCGGATTTCCTTTCTGAAGCAGGACCAGTTCGCCTTTGACGAGCACACGGTCTTCAACACCGTCATCATGGGCAATCCCCGGCTGTACGAGGTGATGCACGAGCGCGAGGCGATCTACGCCAAGGCCGAGTTCACCGAGGAGGACGGCATCCGCTCCGCCGAGCTGGAGGCCGAGTTCGCCGAGATGGACGGCTACGAGGCGGAGTCCGAGGCGGCGGTGCTGCTGAACGGCCTGGGAATCCCGGAAGAGCTGCGCCACAAGCAGATGAAGGAGCTGGAGGGGGGCGAGAAGGTGCGGGTGCTGCTGGCCCAGGCGCTGTTCGGCAACCCGGATGTGCTGCTGTTGGACGAGCCCACCAACCACCTGGACCTGAAGACCATCACCTGGCTGGAGGATTTCCTGGCCCGGTTCAATAACACGGTGATCGTGGTCTCCCACGACCGGCATTTCCTCAACCAGGTCTGCACCCATGTGGCGGACATCGACTTCGGCCGCATCCAGGTCTATGTGGGCAACTACGATTTCTGGTACCAGGCCAGCCAGCTGACCCTGAAGCAGAAGCAGGACGAGAGCCGGAAAATCGCCGACAAGGCGGCCGAGCTGAAGGAGTTCATCCAGCGCTTCAGCTCCAACGCCTCCAAGGCCAAGCAGGCCACCTCCCGCAAGAAGCTGCTGGAGAAGCTGACCGTGGAGGAGATGCCGGTGTCGTCCCGCAAGTACCCCTACGTGGTTTTCAAGCCGGAGCGCCCCTGCGGCGACGTCATCCTGGAGATCAGCGGCCTCTCCAAGGAGATCGACGGGGTCCAGGTGTTCAAGGACCTGGACCTGATCGTGGGCAAAGGGGACAAGATCGCCTTTGTGGGCGCCAACAGCCTGGCCAAGACCACCCTGTTCCAGATCCTGGCCGGCGAGCTGGAGCCGGACGCGGGCACGTTCCGCTGGGGGGTGACCATCACCAGCGCCTACTTCCCCAAGGAGAACGGCAGCTATTTTGACAATGACCTGAACCTGATCGAGTGGCTGGGCCAGTTTGCTCCGCCGACGGAAGGGGAGAGCTTTGCCCGGGGATTCCTCGGTAGGATGCTCTTCTCCGGCGACGAGGCCACCAAGAAGGCCTCGGTCCTTTCCGGCGGCGAGCGGGTCCGCTGCATGCTGGCGCGGATGATGCTGCTGGGCGCCAATGCCCTGGTGCTGGACGAGCCCACCAACCACCTGGACCTGGAGTCGATCACCGCCCTGAACAACGGCCTGATCGCTTTCAGCGAGGTGGTGCTCTTTGCCTCCCACGACCACGAGTTCGTCAACACCCTGGCCAACCGGATCGTGGAGTTCACCCCCGGCGGGATCATTGACCGGAAGATGACCTTCGACGACTACCTGGAGAGCGCCGAGGTGGCCGAGGAACGGGACCGGCTCTGCCAGGGGCACTGCGACCTGACGCTCTAGCAGGTTGTTGAACAACAGCCGGCTCGCCGCCGTCCTCGAAAGCCGCCTTGTGCGGCGTAGCGTTGCTACTCCTCTGCGGGGCTTTCTGTGGGTGCGACGATCTGACTATGTTTGAACAGCCTGAGTTTTCAAAAGCCTCCGAGGCGGATCCAGGGGGAATTCAAACGGCGGCCAACCACCCGGCAAACTCCCCGGTTGGCCGCCAAGCCGCTGCTTGACGGTACATCTTTCCGCGGAACACACTGCATATGACCAAACAGCACCTCGTTGCCACGATTATTGCCCGGCTAGAGGCCGATCTGGCCCTGTTCACCGCTGCGGCCCTCCATGCCCATGCCGCTGCTACCCATGAAGAGTGTCAGCCGGACAACAAGTACGATACCACTGCGCTGGAGGCATCCTATGTCGCCCAGGGCCAGGCCAACCGGGCACAGGAGATCCGCCAGAGCCTGGAGGCGTACCGCTCGCTGGAACTGCAGGAGTTCGACGCCGGTGCGCCGGTGCGCTTGAGCGCCCTGGTGACTCTGGAGGACGAGGCGGGCAGGACGCGGCGGCTGTTCATCGGCCCCCAGGCCGGCGGGATGAAGCTGGCCGACCCGGCGGGCGAGATTGTGGTCATTACCCCTGCTTCTCCCCTGGGGAACAGGCTGCTCGGTCTTGCGGCGGGCGATGAAGTGCAGGGGGTAGACGCCGGCAAGGGGAAGCTTTACACCATCGTGGCTGTTACCTGAGAAGAATCGTTGGGAGCAGTATGAAGATCTGGATCGATGCCGATGCCTGCCCGCGGGCAGTGAAAGAAATCCTCTTCCGGGCCTCGACCCGGCTGCGGGTGCCGCTCTGCCTGGTGGCCAACAGGAGCCTCGCCAAGCATGCCGGCCCGCTGGTGGAGAGCGTGGTGGTGGCCGATGGCTTCGACGTGGCAGACGATTACATCGCTGAGCACGCCGCCCCGACCGACCTGGTGGTCACCGCCGACGTGCCGCTGGCCGCCCGGATCGTGGCCAAGGGGGGCGTGGCGCTCGACCCGCGCGGCGAGCTGTACAGCGAGGAGTCCATCGGCGAGCGGCTGGCCATGCGCGATCTGCTGAGCGAGCTGCGCGACACCGGCATGATCCAGGGGGGCGGCCCGGCGCCGTTCAGCATGAGCGACCGCAACCGCTTTGCGTCGGCCCTGGACAGCCTGCTGCATCGCATGCTCAGACGCTAGTCTGTTGCCACGTCTCAGGGGATTCACAATTCCATGCTTCATTCACAAGGCGGCCGAAGGGCCGCCGTTGTTGTTTTCGGACGGAGGGGGGCGTGCACAGGGCCTCAAGGGGGCAGCCAGGCTCCAACTGTTCGGGAATGCAGAGGACAGGCGTACGACTGCTTGAGCAGGTTTTGCAAAAGTATGGCATGATGCGTTCGGTCGTACCGCGATTACACTACAACCGTTTCTGCCGCCCAGAGAGGAGGACGTTTCCATGTACCAAGAACCGGCGCCGGGGCTCTACCGGCACTACAAGGGGGGTGAGTACCGGGTGGTCGGCACGGCCCGCCACAGCGAGACGGACGAGCCCATGGTGGTCTACCGGTGCCTCTACGACAACGATTCCCTCTGGGTACGGCCGCTGGCGATGTTCCTGGGAACGGTGGCCGTGGACGGCACCGAACTTCCCCGCTTCAGCCTCGTGGCCCGCGACCGCGCCGGCGGACCGGTAGCCACGGAGCTGATTGCCGGCCTCGGCCTGGAGCGCCATCCGGAGGGTGGCTGGTACCGGGAAACCTACCGGGCGGCCGGGACCATTCCCGGCACGCTTCTGCCGGGACAGGTCGGCGGCGAGCGCTCCTTTTCGACCGCCATCTACTTTTTGCTGGAGCGGGGCGATATCTCGGCCCTGCACCGGATCAGGTCCGACGAATTGTGGCACTTCCATGCCGGGGCGCCCCTGATCGTGCATGTGATCACCCCGGCGGGCAGCAGCTATGCCCTGACGTTGGGGAGCGATCCGGCGGCAGGGGAAGCGTTTCAGGCGGTGGTGCCGGCGGGGTGCTGGTTCGGCGCCGAGACCACGGGCGATTATTCCCTGGTGGGGTGCACCGTGGCCCCTGGTTTCGATTTTGCCGATTTCGAGATGGGGAACCGCGTCGATCTGCTCGGCCGATTCCCGGCCCATGCCGACATCATCCGGCGGCTGACCAGGGACGGGGACTGAAGGGGCAGCGAAATTCCGGGCACGGCATCGAGAACCAAAGGGGGGGAGGTGGAGTGCTCTTCGCGGAAGCCGCCGCGAGGGAAACCTGAGGCACGCTCCACATCTCCGGCACGTTCTTTCGAAGCCCTCGGCAACCGGCCCGCCGTTTTCTGCCACCGTGATACGCAAACGGCGGCCCGGGGGCCGCCGTTGTCACATCCATATCTGCTTTCAGCCAACTAGATATCCCAGCTATCAATCTTCATTGTTCCGTTCTTGGCCAGGTTCACCTGCATCTTGAACACCCGGTCCAGCAACTGGGGCTCATGCCCCGCCTTGCGGGCCATGCAGTCCCTGGTGGCCATCTCCAGGTACTCGGTGAGGAGGGGCTTGTAGTCCGGGTGGGCGCACTTGGCGATGATCTCGCGGGCGCGGTCCTTGGGTGCCAGGCCCCGCAGATCGGCCAGGCCCTGCTCGGTGACCAGCACGTCAAGGTCGTGCTCGGTATGGTCCACGTGCGGGACGTGGGGCACGACGCAGGTGATGCCCGTGGGGTCGGTCTTGGTGGGGCGCGCCGACGGGGTGTGCATGATGGAGAGGTAGGCGTTGCGCAGGAAGTCGCCGGAGCCGCCGATGCCGTTGATCATGCGCGTGCCGCCGACCAGGGTGGAGTTGGCGTGGGCGTAGATGTCGAACTCCACGGGGGTGTTCATGGCAATGCATCCCAGTCGCCGGATCGGCTCCGGGTGGTTGGCGATGGAAAGGGGGCGCATGATGACCTTGTCGCTGTACTTGTCCCAGTCGCCGTAGAAGCGCTTGAAGCCGTCCACGGAGAAGGAGAGGGAGACGGTGGAGGCGAAATCGAGCTTGCCGGAGTCGAAGAGGTCAAGCATGGTGTCCTGCAGTACCTCGGTCCAGACCCGCAGGCCCGAGAAGGGGCCCTTGGCCAGACCGCCGATGACGGCGTTGGCAATGGAGCCGACGCCGGACTGGAGCGGCAGCAGGTTCTTGGGGAGGCGCCCCGCCTTCACCTCGGCCTGGAAGAAGTCCAGGATGTTGTTGGCAATGGCCTCGGAGGTGTCGTCCTGCTCGGCAAAGGCGCGGCCGTTGTCCGGATGGGTGGACTCGACGATGGCGACGATCTTGTCGGTATCGACGCGGACGTAGGGGGAGCCGGCCCGGTCATCCACCCGGCTGATGAGGTAGGGGAGCCGGTTGGGGGGGCTGACGGGTTCGATGATGTCGTGCAGACCTTCATAGTTGGGGATGGCGGTGTTGATCTCGATGATGATCTTGTCGGCAATCTGGACGATCTCGGGCACGGCGCCGCAGGAGGCGGTCAGCACCAGGCCGCCGTTCTCGGTGATGGCGGAGCACTCGATGATGGCCAGATCCAGCCGGCCGCCGTTCTCCTTGGTGTAGAAGCCGTACCCCAGATCCTGGGCGAACATGGAGAGGTGGCGGTCACCCATGCGGATGCGGCCGGAGTTGATGCCGGCCTGGATGTTCTTGCCGGTCTGGTAGGGCCAGCGGCGGTCGATCATGTCCAGGGAGGCCCAGCGGTCTTCCGTCTCGACGCCCACGGAGGCGCCGATGAAGAGGTTGAAGCGCAGCTTTCCCTGCAGCCCGTTCTTCTCCACATGGTCCGCCAGTGCGATGGGTACCGCCTTGGGGTAGCCGGCGGGGGTGAAGCCCGACCAGCCCAGGTTCATGCCGTCCTGGAAGAGGGGGATGACCTCTTCTACCGTCCTGATCCGCTCATGGAGATTCGTTTTCCTGATCCTTCTGTGCAATTCCGACACGGTTCCCTTCCTCCTCACCCTGCATTGTGTTGTCCGTGGCGCCGCGTCGGCGGTGCCGCCGGTGAACGCAGTCGCCCGACAAGATCGAACGTTCGTTCGATCGCATCATAGCAACAGCATTATCGAGGGTGCAACAATATTCGGTAGACGGTATGTATGGTTGGATTGGGTTTGGCTTTCGGCTGCGGCTTTGATACTCTTTGTTCCTGATAATGGAAGGGGGCGGAACGGAATGACCAGAGCGGACTGTCGCAGCAGGCTGATGGAGGTGGCAACGGAGCTCTTCGCCCAGAAGGGGTTCTACGGCGTCAGCATCCGGGAGCTCGCCCAGGCCGCCGGCGCCAGCATCTCCATGATTTCCTACCACTTCGGCGGCAAGGAGGGGCTCTACGCGGCGGTTCTCCAGGAGCAGTTCGCCTGCTTCGGCCAGTTGGACGACATCCGGGGCCAGGCGGGGGATCCCCTGGCGGTCATGGCGGCCTACCTCCGCTGGACCATCCAGCGCCACCGGAACAATCCCCAACTCCTCCGCTTCTACACCAGTGAGCTCACCAACCCAACCCCCTGCTTCGCCGCCATCGTTTCCCCCGCCATCGCCTCCGTGATCCGCCTGCTGGCGGAGAGCATCGAGGCGGGGATGGCGCGCGGCCTCTTCCGCCGGGACCTCCACGCCGTGAACAGCGCCTTGGCCCTGGCGGGGATGGTCAACTACTTCTTCCTCAGCACCCTGGCCACGGAGGAGCTCACCAGCCACTCCCCGGACCAGGACGAGGAACTGATCCGCCAGTACGTTGCCATCTTTACCCGGGGGATCATGGCCGACGGCGGGGCCGCGCCGGCATAGACCCGCCGCCGTCACTGCCGTGTCATCCGGCACCCGGCCCGCCCTCGCTGTTTTGAATGCCGGGACAAGGCCGCCGCAAAGCGTAGCGGCGAGTAAAAGGATAGAAATGAAGATTCAGAAACCGGCCGGCGAGGCCCGTCCCAAGATTTACGCGCTTCTGCGCAGCTCCTTTCCCGGCAGCGATTACGAAGCCGCGCTGGTGCAGAAGCTCCACGAAAACGACAGGTTCATCCACGAATGGGCCTGCATCATCGGCGGCAAGGTCATCGCCTACATCGCCTTTACCAATGCCTACCATGGCCGCGACGTCTGCGGCCTGCACCTGGCCCCCATGGCCGTGGCCCCGGAATTCCAGGGACGCGGGGTGGGGCTGGAGCTGCTCAGGTTCGCCCTGCGCCAGGAGGCCATCAACAGCCAGACCCTCTTCGTTCTGGGCGAACCCGCCTATTACGGCCGGTTCGGCTTCGAACCGTGCAGCACGCCCATCTGTCCCTTTGACAAGAACAACGAGCACTTCCTGAGCATGCGCAACACGGCCACCAACAGTTTCGTGGTGGGTTATGAGCCCGAATTTACCACCGTCGCACCGTCGACCGGTACTCCCAAAAGCAAGAAACGGGGGAAACGGTGAGCGTTAGGATTGGTAGCTTTGGGGTCCCGCAGTTGTCTGACCTGAATCAAAAGAAAGCCATGCGGCTGCCCTTTTTGTGGTATACCTACCAGGTGCGGCCCTGCCGCCAGTTCTCCGGGCGAGGTAAGTCATGAAACCACACCGTATTGCCGTCCTGTTCGCGGCCCTTTCCCTTGCCGTTCCGTGCGCAGCCGCTCCCGTCGTCTCCACCGGAGCCGACCAGCGCGGGGTTTCTCTCACCATCTACAACCAGAACCTGGGTCTCGTGAAGGATCGGCGTGAGATCAGGCTCCCCAAGGGGAGCGGCGAGCTCCGCTTCATGGACGTGGCTGCCCAGGTGATTCCCTCCAGCGTTTCCATGGCTGCGCCTGAGGGCGACGGAATCCGGGTCCTGGAGCAGAACTACGAGTATGATCTCCTGTCCCCCCAGAAGCTCATGGACAAATATGTGGGGCGGGAGGTGAAGCTCTACCAGAAGAATCCCACCACCGAGCGGGAAGAAGTGGTCGCGGCCACGCTTCTCTCCACCACGGGGGGGCCGGTCTTCCGGATCGGCGACGAGATTACTTTTGGCCACCCGGGGCGAATCATCTTTCCCGGCGTTCCCGACGATCTCATTGCCCGGCCGACCCTGGTCTGGCTCCTGGAGAGCGGCCGGGAGGCGGCGCGGCAGGTGGAGGCCACCTACCTGACCAACGGCATCACCTGGCGGGCCGATTACGTGGTGACCCTGGCCGAGAAGGACGACCGGGCCGATCTGGCCGGCTGGGTCACCATTGACAACCGCAGCGGCGCCACCTACCGGAATGCCGCCCTGAAGCTCGTGGCCGGCGACATCAACCGGGTGCGGGAGGACGAAGGGCGTGCCAAGATGATGCGGGCCGAGGCCATGGCCGCCGCACCCGCCTTCCGGGAGGAGAGTTTCTTCGAATACCATCTCTACACTCTCCAGCGCCCTTCCACCATCAAGGACAACCAGACCAAGCAGATCAGCCTCGTCACGGCTGCGGGGATTCCGGTCCGCAAGGAATTCCTCCTGCGGGGCGAAAGCTACTTTTTCCACGGCCCGGCCGGCGAGCCCCGGAAGGAAAAGGTGGCGGTCTACACCGAGTTCGGCAACCGGCGGGAAAGCGGGCTCGGCATGCCGCTCCCCCGGGGGGTGGTGCGGGTCTACAAGCGTGATGGGGACGGGAGCCTTCAGTTCGTGGGCGAGGACAGCATCGACCACACCCCGGAGAAGGAAACGGTGCGGGTGAAACTGGGCGACGCCTTCGACGTGGTGGCTGAGCGGCGCCAGACCGAATGGCGCAAGACGGCGTCCGACACCTATGAGGCTGCCTTTGAGGTCACGCTGCGCAACCACAAGGCTGAGGATATAACCGTTCGGGTTGTGGAACCGGTGCCGGGGGACTGGCGGATTCTCACCTCGTCGCTCACGCCGGCCGGCGGGGATGCCCGGGCCGCCGAGTTCCTGGTGCCGGTGCCGAAGGATGGGGAGACAAAACTCGTCTACCGGGTGAGGATGCGGTACTGATCCGGTTGAACCGGGGAGGGGTAAACGGGAACGGGGCGTCGGAATTCAGCATTCCGGCGCCCCGTTTTTCGTGGTGCCCTGTTTCGAAAGCATGTCGTCCAGTGTTTCGATCGGCTAGTCCCGGGAACGGGCCACTCGAAACACTAGCGGCACTGGACCGGGTCGAATTCCGCGTCATAGACCCCGGCGCACTTCATGATGCCGCTGTTGGCGATCCTCCCACCCGCCAGCCGGGTGTTTGCGACGCGGGTGGTGGTGGCGGTGTCGTTGAAGATGGAAAAGAGGGTGGCGGTGATGACCGACCCCTCCACGGTGGCGCTGCCGGAGGACGTGGTGTACACGCCGTTGCCGGCAGAGATGGCGGCGTTCCTGATCACGGGGGAGGAGTGGATGTTGAAGATCCCGAAGCCCGCGTCGCCCCCGTGAGCCGTTACGGTTACCGAGTCGAGAAGCGGTTCCGCCATCAGGTTGTAGATGCCGAAGGTCCCCTTCCCCCCCTGCACGGTGACGCTCACGTTTCTGATCCGGGGTGCGCTGCTGCCGTTGAAGATGCCCACGATATTCCCCTCGGTACCGGTCGCATCGATGGATAGGCCGCGCAGTTCGGCCCGGGATGCGCCGGCCACCACGCCGGCGTCGGCGGCGCTTCCCCTGAGCCGGGTGGCGAACTCGCCGGAACCCTCCACGTCCACATACTCTTTCATGACCATGGTGGCGATCCCCAGGTCGTAGACCCCCGGCATGATCTTCACCAGATAGGGCTTCTCGGCGGACGCATCGGTAATGGCATTGAGCGCGTCGATGGGGCTGACGTAGTCGCCGCCCGTGGGGGCCACCACGACCAGGGTGGCCGGTTTTTTCGGCAGGAACTCGTGGGTGTGGTCGCCGGCGGCAACGGTGCCCGGCCCGGTTCCCACCGGAAGCCGCGCGGCATCGATGGTTCCCTGGACGATGTCCGTTGCGTCATGGCCGTGCGGCCCGATTTTCCAGCCGGCGATGGGGCCGCGTATCTTGCCGTCGGTCACGGCGCCGTCGGCGATTTTCGGAGTGGTGACGGCGCCGAAGCCGAGCTTGGCGTCGGTGACGGCGCCGTCCACGATCTTGCTGTTGGTGATGGAGTTGGGAGCGATTGCGCTATAGGTGACCGAACCCTCGGCAAGACCGCCTACCGCAGGGCCGCCGTCTGCGTGAGCGGCTGATGAGGCCGCCAGGATCGCAAGCGCGACGACGGTTCGAGTCAATGGTCTGGGCATGGACGACTCCTCGGGTGCAGCCGATGCATTTTATCCGCAAAAATGAGAGGTTTCATACTAACACATCGGCGCGGCGATGCAAGAGGAAGTCTCGTCAGCGGCGTTCCCGTCGGAGCGCAAGGAGCATGCCGTTGCCTGCCGTGAAGAGGAGGGCGCCGGCCAGGGCCCAGCCGGCCCCTGGCTCCCGGTGGATTTCCATGACGGCCACGGGGAAGGGGTACTCCTCCGCGTGCTTGAGATAGACGCCGAACCCGCCGTGAAAGAACGGATGGTTGGGGCTCACCGTTCCTTCCTCCACCCGGCTGCCGGTCACGGCGCGCACCTGGGCGCGATAGTCGGTCGGCATCCCCATGGGGCCCGTGGCCACCGAAATGGGCCCCACATGGAGGGTACTCCCGTCCGGGAACCCGATGGAGGAGCCCTGGTAGACCTGCATGGCCTCCTTGGCTCCCCCCGTGGCGCTCAGCAGGTGAGCCAGGACGATGAGCAGGAAACCCAGGTGCATGAGTTGCGGGGCCACCAGCGCCGGCAGGGTGCTTTTGCCGAGCCTCAGCCGGATTGCCTCGATGCTGCAGAGGATGGTGTTGATGGTGAGAAGCGTCAGGAGCGCCAGGGTCCCCCAGAGCCACCAGGAGGCGGCGAGGGGGGCACGGGTGAGCCAGACGGAGAGGGGCATGGCGTTCAGGGCCGCTGCCTCTTCGCCGCCGAAGGAGCCGACGGCCAGAAGCACCATGACTCCCCCCATGAGCCAGAGGCCCAGGGAGAGGGAAGCGAGGGATTGATAGGTTCTGGTTAGCATGGCGTGGCGCGGTCCCCTTTAAAAGCTGTGCGAACTTTTCATGAGCATGCTCACCCCCAGGTAGGTGAAGAGCATCACCCCGAAGCCGAGGATGCCGGTCCAGGCCAGGAACCGGTCTCCGCCGGCTCCTCTCAGGCGCAGATGGAGCCAGAAGGTATAGAAGATCCAGAGGATGGAGGTCCAGAGCTCCTTGGGCGTCCAGAGCCAGTAGGTCCCCCAGGCATAGTATCCCCAGATGCCGCCGGCAACCATGGAGCCGGAAAAGAAGGAGTATCCCACGAGGGCCGCCCGGTACTGGAGATCCAGGAGCCGCCGCTCTCCGCCGGCCAGGAAGAGGACGCCCATGATGGCCCCGATGGTGAAGAGCGCATAGGCGAAGAAGGCCAGCGCCACGTGCAGCTCGAACCAGAGGGTGTTGAGTATCGGCGGCAGCGGCATGGCGAGGGCGGGAAATGCCAGGGAGAACAGCGCGAAAACCGCTGCGGTTCCCCCCGTTGCCCAGGGGAAGGCGGAAGAGTTCCGCAGCGAGGGCGAAAAGAGGAACGGGAGCGCCATGAGCCCGATGGAGGCGGAAAAGAAGGCAATGGTGTCGTGGGGGCCCACCAGGGGCAACCGGCCCAGGGAGATGCCGCGGATGGCCAGATAGGCGAGCCCCGCGCCGAGACCCAGTGCAAAGAGGGGGCGTCGGAACGAACCGAAGAGATAGAGTGCCGCTGAGGCAACAAGGAGCCATTTCATGGCCAACGGCTATAGCACATCCCTCGGGAGAAGGGAAGGGGCGCCGTGGATAAGGGCTTGTGTCGCGGCTCCATCCGGGATAGTCTCGCGGGAGGGAACGCACTGATGCTCTTCAGGATGCGCATGCCATGACGAAACGTTGGCGGATATTTGCCGTATTTGCGGTCATGTACCTGGTCGCCTATTTCTACCGGGTATCCATGGCGGTCATTGCCCGCGACCTGGCAGCCGATCTCGCCCTGGACGCCTCCCGGATCGGGATGCTCTCGGGGGCGCTCTTCTACGCCTTCGCCCTGGCCCAGATACCGCTCGGACCGCTGCTGGACCGTTTCGGCGGCCGCATCGTGGTGAGCCTTGCCGGGCTCGTTACGGTGGCGGGCTCCTTTACCTTTGCCCTGGCCCCGGGCTACGGCGCCCTGCTCGGGGGGCGCATCCTCATCGGCATGGGCACCGCCTGCGTCCTGATGGGTGCGCTCAAGGTGTTCACCACCTGGTTCTCCTCCCGGGAGTATGCCACCATCTCGGGCCTGATCATTGCCGTGGGGAACGTGGGGAATCTCTGCGCCACGGCCCCCCTGGCCCTGGCGGTCTCCCTGGGGGGGTGGCGCCCCCCCTTCCTGGTGGTGGGCGCCCTTCAACTGGGGCTTACCCTGCTCCTCTTCCGGGTCGTGCGGGATCGGCCGGCAGCCGGCGAGGGGGTGGAGGAAGAGCCGCTTCTGGCCGCGACCCACCGGCCGGTGGGGGCACTGGCGGGGTGGGGCCTCGTGTTCTCTCGTCCCTCTTTCTGGCTCCTGGCCCTCCTTTCGTTTTTCTGGTACGCCGGCTACATGGCTCTCCAGGGACTCTGGGGCGGGCCGTGGCTCATGGAGGTGATGGGCCTCTCGCGCGGGGGCGCCGGCAACCTGCTCTTGCTTACCTCGGTCGGGTTCATGACCGGCTGCCTCTTCATCGGCCAGGTGACCGACCGGCTGCTCAAGTCCCGCAAATGGACCCTCGTGGCGGGGCAGAGCCTTCTGCTGCTTCTGCTTCTGGTTCTGACCCTCGGCCCGGCGGAGCAGGTGCCCCGCGGGCTTCTCGCCGTCTTCTTCTTTGCAGCGGGGCTGGCGGTATCATCGGGCGTGGCCATCTACCCCATGATCCGGGAGATGTTTCCCAGCACCCTGTCGGCAACGGCCACCACGGCTCTCAATTTCTTCGTCCTGACCGGCGCGGCCGTAGTACAGCAAGTGATGGGGCTCATCATCGGGCGTTTCCCGCGCGGGCCGGCGGGCTATCCGGCCGAGGCCTACCATGCAGCCTTCCTGGTGCCGGTGACGGGGCTGGCCGTGGCCGTAACCCTGTTCCTCTTCGCCCGCGACACCTCGCCCCGGTGAAAGGGGTGGTCATAGCCGGGAGCATCTGCTATAAATCGAACGGACGATACCGACCGGACCGTGATATGAATGCATCAGGGAGGAGATCGATGAGCCGGATCAGACAGTGGTTTTTCGTGGCGCTGGTGGCACTGGTGGCTGCCGGGTGTGCCCACAATCCCTTCAATATTCCCCGTGAGGACTACGAGCAGCGGGTCAAGGTTCTCGGCGTGGCGCCCATCTTCATGGACGCCGATTCGGATATCCGTCATCCGGAGCGGGATACGCTGGTGACGCTGGTGCGGGAATACAACCGGGTGAACGAGAAGGAACTCGTCAACATGCTCCGGGAGTCCGGCGCCTACTTCATGGTGCGCCCCATCGAGGCCGCCGCTCCTGACGAGCTGTTCCGCTCGCTTCTTTTCCGGTCCGAGCGCCGGGACGACGCCGGGGTGGTCTATAACAAACACTTCTATAAGCCCGAGGAAATCAGGACCCTGGTGACCCAGAACAGTGTCGATGCGGTGCTCCTGGTGGTGGTGAGCGGTCTCACCATGCGGGACCGCACCTTTGCCAGCAACCTGGTGAAGTATCTGGACACCGATTACAACGTTCTCACCATGACCGCCCAGGTGCTGGACGCCAACGGCACGGCTCTCTGGGAGTATCCCAATTTCCGGGTCGGCAGCCCGTCCACTCCGGTGCTGGCGGAACTTCAATATCCCGACTTCGACCAGGCAGCGGCCAACATGGATGAGCGGGTCGAGGTCAAGTTCAAGACCATTCCGGGCATTACCCGCTACCTGGGGAAGAAGGAAAAGGACCTTCTCTTCCGCGAGCGCAAGGCCACGGCCCCCTACTACCACCTCTTCGACGACATGGTGGGGCTGCTCAAGCCGCCCATGGACCTGTTCAACAGGAAGGACAAGAAGGATGCCTCGCCCGCGGCTGCTGCCCCGCCGCCCGTACAGACGGTCCGGCCGGTTGAGCGGCCCGTATCGCAGCCCGTTGCCGCGCCGGTTCAGGCAGCCTCCCCTCAATCCGCACCGGCCCCGGAGCCGGTGGTGGCGGTCCCGGAACCCGCACCGATCCGGGAAGTGCCCCTGGATGGAAGCGGCGCGCGCTAGCGCTCCGTCCGGATACTCCGCAAAAGGCCCGCGCCGTCACTGGCGCGGGCCTTTTGCATTTCGGTTGCCCCGGCAGGAACATCGTTTACAATAAGGGCACGATCACACCATTCCCCGGCGGGAGAAACGGAGTTCCCATGCGACATATCCCCTTCAGCCCGAGGCCGGTCTACGTGGCCGCATCCTGGATGGCGCCGGTGGGGCGCTACGATGGCAGACACCGTGACCGGCTTTCGTTCCTGGAGCTGGCAGAGCTGGCCGGGGCGGTTTTCGAAGGATGCCCCGTGCGGCCGCGCGACATCGAGGCCGTGGTGGTCGGCTCCCAGAGCCCGGTCGCCTTTTCCGGGGTCGACAATACCGCGGCCAAGATCGCAGGAGTGGTGGGCGTCTCCGGCGCCAAGTCGGTGCTGATCGACACCGCATCCTCGTCGGGAGCCTCGGCCTTCGAGAACGCCTGCCTCCAGATCGCCTCGGGCCGCTGCGACCACGTGCTCGCCATCGGCATCCAGAAGATGAGCGATGCCCCCACCGCCGAGGCGACCCGCATCGTGGCCGGAGTCATCGACCGGGACGAGGCCGAGTTCGGTCTGACCATGCCCGCCTGCGGAGCCCTGGTGGCCCGCGCCCTGATGGAGCGGTACGGGCTTTCGTTCGAGGAATGGACCGCCTTTTCAGCCCTGCTGACTCAGCGGGCCCACCGCTATGCGGCCCTGAATCCCGACGCCCACCTGAACGCGGAGATCCCCCTGGAGGAGTACTACCGCCAGATCGTCACCGGCAAGAACTATCCCTACTGGTGGCCCCTGCGCTACCACGACTTCTGCCCCATGTCCGACGGGGTGGCCGCCGTGGTCCTCACCAGCGATCCTCAGGACGTGATGGTGTCCGGGGTGGGAAGCGCCACCGACATCCCCACCATTGCCGACCGCAACTACTTCCACTCCTTCCCCGCCACCGTCTCCGCCGCGGCCGAGGCGTACGGCATGGCCGGGATCAGGGACATCCGGCAGTTTGCCGGCAAGATCCACGTGAACATGCATGACCCCTTCAACGGCTTCGGCCCCATCAACCTGGTGGACCTGGGCTTCGTTCCCCGGGGGCGCCTCCTGGATGCCCTGCTGGATGACGGCTATACCGGCGAGAACGGCCTGTTCCCCACCAACCTCACCGGTGGACTCAAGGGGCGGGGGCACCCCCTCGGCGCCACCGGCATGATCCAGGTGGTGGAGAATCACCGCATGATCAGGGAGGGGCGTTTTAGGGCCGGTCTTTCCCACTCCATCGGCGGCCCCATCAACAACAACATCGTCATTCTGCTGGAACGGAGCGACCACTACAGGCAGCGGCCCCACGAACCGTTCAAGCCCTGGGGGCTCCCCTCCCTGGGGCACCTCAAGCCCCGGCAGGTGACGGTCGAAAGCCTCCTGGCTGCCACCGGGTCGGCCGAGGGGACTTTCGTCAGCGGCACCGTGCGCTTCCACTTCAAGACGGGCGAGCCCGAACTGATCATCCTGATCGTTGCCTGCCGTGCGGCCGATGGGCGCCAGTATCGCTTTCTGTTCGGCATTGGCGGCGAAAATCACGAGAGCTTCATCGCCCTGGCGCCGGGAGACCGGGTCAGGCTGGAGCGGAGCGAGGGGCATATCCTCGTCAACCGGATGCCGGTCAGGAAGTTCTACCAGCGGACCATGGACGGCTTGGTGGATCTGGCCTCCAGCGGGTGGAAGGTCCTCACGGGGAAGGGACTGGGGGGGTAGGCGCTCCGTTTCCGCCTTGACCGCGGTCGTTCATTAGGGTATCAGGGAGGACAGATGCGGATGTCACGAAATCGTCCGTGCCAGAGGTGACCATGTCCGACAAAGCCGCTGTCCTGCTCCTCCAGATGGGAGGCCCCGACTCCCTCGACGCCGTGGAGCCGTTCCTGCTGAATCTTTTCTCCGACCGGGACATCATCCG
The DNA here is from genome assembly GCF_059620965.1 of Geobacter sp. PheSNFMC. Taxonomy (NCBI): domain Bacteria; kingdom Pseudomonadati; phylum Thermodesulfobacteriota; class Desulfuromonadia; order Geobacterales; family Geobacteraceae; genus Geobacter; species Geobacter sp. PheSNFMC. The sequence continues at coordinate 5,015 of NZ_JCAMRN010000064.1, read as the reverse complement.
GATCGGTCCCGCCTTTCTCCAGCCGTTCATTGCCCGGCTCATCGCCAAGCGGCGCTCGCCGAGCGTGGAACGCAAGTATGAGGAGATCGGCGGCAAATCACCCATCCGAGAGCTGACCGAGAGCCAAGCCCGGGCACTGGAAGAGGTGCTGGGGGACGGGTATCGCTGCTTCGTGGCCATGCGCTACTGGAAGCCCTCAACCATGGAGGCGCTGGCGGCCATCAGGCGGGAGGGGATTTCGCGGGTGATCGCGCTTTCCCTCTACCCCCACTACTCCCGCGCCACCACCGGGTCGAGCGTGAACGAGCTGAAGCGGGTGCTGTCTCAATCGGGCGTGCAGTTCCAGATGACGTACGTGGACCGGTTCTTCGACCACCCCCTCTACATCGACGCCCTGGCTGAGAAAGTCCAGGAGGGGCTTGACGACTTCCACCCCCTGGCCGAGGTGCAGATCCTGTTCTCGGCCCACTCGCTCCCCCAATCCTTCATCGACGAGGGCGACCCCTACCTGGACCACATCCGGGAGACGGTACGTCTCGTCATGGAGCGGTTCGAGGGGGTCACCCACCACCTGGCCTTCCAGTCCCGGGCGGGGCCGGTCAAGTGGCTGGAGCCCTCAACCGACGAGATGCTTGAGCACCTGGCGGCCCATCAGGTGAAAAACCTGCTCATCGTTCCGCTTTCCTTTGTCTCGGACCATATCGAAACCCTTCACGAGATCGACATCGAGTATGCCCAGGAGGCGCACAAGCTGGGCTATTCCCGGTTCCGGCGGAGCCCTTCCCTCAACGCGTCGCCCACGTTTATCTCCTGTCTGGCGGATCTGGTGCGAAAGGCGACGGAAGACCATGGATGAAGCAATGAAAACCTGCACGGTTTGCGGTGAGTCATTCGCTCCGGGCGCACAGCAGTCTCCGTACGAGGAGGCTGGCGAATGGCTTGCGGCCGAACTCTGGAACGATGCCGGCTCCCTCTGCTCCCTCTGCCTGGAGAACCGGGCCAAACTTGCCATGATGTACGTTATTGACAGGTGAACACACCCATGGAACAGACAACGATCGACGGCATATCCCTTTCGCTCGCCGGCCCCGTGGAATTGACGCTGCGCTGGGTCGGTCAGGATGAACTCCTGAAACAACTGCTCGCCGCCTGGATGGTGATCGACGAGAAGGACATCCCCTTCAATCCACGCCTGATCGGCAAGCCGGGGGTGGGAAAAACCACGCTGGCCTATGCGGCCGCCCGGCGCCTGGGCCGGCCGGTGTACCTCTTTCAGGCAACCATGGACACCCGGCCCGAAGACCTGATCATCACGCCGGTCATCGGCCCCGACGGGAAGATCCAGTATGCCGCGTCCTCCCTGGTGTCGGCCATGCTCAAGGGCGGGGTTCTCATCCTCGACGAGGGAAACCGCATGAGCGAGAAGGCATGGGCGTCGCTGGCCCCGCTGCTCGACGACCGGCGCTACGTGGAGTCGATCGTCACCGGCCTGCGGGTGCCGGCCCACCGGGATTTCCGGATCGTGGTGACCATGAACGAGGATTCCTCGACCTTCGAAGTTCCCGAATACATCCATTCGCGCCTCCAGCCCCAGATATTCATCGACTTCCCCGAGGCCGACGAGGAACTCCTGATCCTCAAGGAAAACCTTCCCTTCGCTCCGAGCCGCATCCTTGCGTATGTCGTCGATTTTCTCCAGCGCGCCCACGCGGCAGACGAACTCTACTCGGTCAGGGACGGCATCAATATCGCCCGCTATGCCCTCAAGATGGTGGCCGCAACCGAGCGGGACCCGGTGGAACTGCTCCCCCTCGCCGTGGAACGTGTCCTTGGGGATGAGGCGTTGCGCTACCTGAAATAACACCGGTGCGGCAAGAATGGGTGCGACCCCGTGGAGATCATTCCTCCAGCATCCGCGCCAGTTCGGCACAGGAGCGGGGCGCCGGCCCTCCGGACGGCAGCACGTTTCGCTTGATCAGCAGGGGATGGAGCAGGGCCACCTGGGGGACGCCCAGGCCGTGCTGCTCCAGCAGTCCCGTCTGCTGCGGGAAGTGGTCCACGTCAAACCGGGTCATCAACCGGCCGTTGTCCAGCAGGCAGGCCTCGTCGGCCCAGGCACAGGCCAGGTCCAGGTCGTGAGTGGCCATGACAATGGTCATCCCCCCGGCGTGCAGCCGGGCCAGCACCTCCAGCAACTCGCCCTGCATCCGCAGATCCAGCCCGGCGGTCGGCTCGTCCAAGAGCATCACTTGGGGTTCCATGGCCAGGACCCCGGCGATGCAGACCCGTTTCTTCTGACCGTAGCTCAGGTTGTGCACCGGCTTGTCAGCGCAGCCGGTCATGCCCACCGCTTCCAGTGCCCGCTCCACCCGCTTCCGGACTTCGTGCCTCGCCAGCCCCAGGTTCATGGGGCCGAATGAGACATCTTCCCGCACGCTGGCGGAAAAGAGCTGGCTGTCCGGGTTCTGGAATACCAGCCCCACCCGGGAGCGCAGCTCCCGCAGCCCCGTGCGGTCGTAGTCCAGAGGCGAGCCGTCGAACAGCACCTGGCCGCGGCAGGGGCGCAGGATGCCGTTGCAGTGCAGAAACAGGGTGGTCTTGCCGGCGCCGTTGGGGCCCAGCAGCACGGTGCGGCTGCCGCGCCGGAACGGCAGGGAGCAGTCGTCCAGTCCCGGACTGGCGTCCGGATAGCGGAAGCTGACATTCCTCAGTTCCAGAATCGGTTCCGGTGTAGGCTGTCTCATATGGTCACCACCGCCAGCACGATTAGCCCGCCGCCCCCCAGGGCCGCGGTGGCCAGGCTGGCGCGGCTGTGGGGATACTCCGGCTCCAGAAAACGCAAGGGGCCATCGCTGGTGCGGGCCAGGGCCCCGTGGTGCAGGGCAAGGGAGCGCTGCCAGACCTGCATCGTCAGGTTGGCCGCCAGGATGCCCAGGGAGCGGAGGGTCCGCCGCGGCCCGGCGTGCCCCAGGCGGGCCGCCTGGGCCGTGTGCATGTCGTGCATTGCCTCGGACAGGACGAACAGCATCCGGTAGCAGAGGGTCATCAGGTCCAGCAGTACCTCCGGGGTTTTCAGACGACGCAGCAGGGCGATGATGTCGTTCATCGGCGTGGTCAGGGCCAGGAAGAGCAGGGCAGCCAGCCCTCCCAGGGAGCGGGTGCAGACCAGGGCCGCGTGGGGCAGCTCCGCCGGGACCAGGGACAGGACAATCCCGGACGGACCGCCCGGGCGCAGGGACACGAGCAGGGTCAGGGCGCTGGTCGCGAGGAAGAGCAGGGCCGGGGCAGCCACCCGCAGGTAGCTCTTCAGCGGCATGCCGGTCCCGACCAGGGTGGTCGCAACCAGCGCCACTGCCGGCACAGCGGCGGCAGGGCCCGTTGCCATGAACACTGCCGTCAGCCCGCACAGGGAGAAGAGCCCCTTGGCGGCGGGGTCGACCCGCCGCCAGCGATTGGTGTAGGCATATCGCTCCAGGAGCATCATGCCCGTTTATCCTGTTCCTGCCGCAGTCGGGTACGGGTGGCGGCGCTGCCGTACCAGTAACCGATAAAGCCCGCCCCCAGAGCCGCCTGGAGGACGAAGAGCAGCGATTCTATCTCGCCGCTTGGCGGTTCCAGCAGCGGTTCAGCCCACGGCTGGTAATCAGGAACAATTTTTCCAATCATATCCTCTGCCTGGCCATCGGCTCCGGTAAAGATTTCCACGGTCTTGCCATCGGGTCCCGGTTTCGGTGCCCTCACCAACAACAGCGGCAGAACAACCAGGATAACCACCAGGGCCAGCAGGATGAGATTCTGAAACCGTTTCATGCCCGCACCTCCTCGACCACCTTCAGGGCCTGCAACTCCCGGGGGTTGAAGCGGGCCAGGGCATTGAAGACGATCACCGTCAGCAGCCCCTCGCTGATGGCCAGGGGGATCTGGGTCACGGCGAAGATGCCGGCGAACTTGACGAAGGAGGCGGCGAATCCGCCTGCCGGGTCGGGAAAGGCCAGGGCCAGTTGCACCGAGGTGGTGACATAGGTCAGGATGTCCCCCAGGGCCGCTGCCAGGAAAATGCCCACGCCAAAGGGGAGGCGTGCCGCCCGGGCGAGGCGGTAGACGGCAAAGGCGGTAAAGGGGCCCACAATGGCCATGGAGAAGATGTTGGCCCCCAGGGTGGTGAGGCCGCCGTGGGCCAGCAGCAGGGCCTGGAACAGCAGCACCACGCCGCCGATGGGGGCCATGGCCGCTGGCCCGAACAGCACGGCTCCCAGGCCGGTGCCGGTGGGGTGGGAGCAACTGCCAGTGACCGAGGGCATCTTGAGGGCCGACAGCACAAAGGTGAAGGCCGTGGCCACCCCCAGCAGCATGCGTTGCTCCGGGTTCTCCTTGATCCGTTTGTTGACGGTGCGCAGCCCGTAGGCCACGAAGGGGGCCGAGGCAATGCTCCAGCCAACGGCGTGTTTGACCGGCAGAAATCCTTCCATGATGTGCATGACGTGTCTCCTTGTAAGTGGTGTGTTCGCTGGTGGTGCCCGATCCTCGTCGTCTAGAAACTGATCAGCGAGCGCAGACCCAGGGCCACCACGTCATCCCTGCTGCTGTCCCCCAGGGGATCGATCAGGTACTGAACCACAGGCGCGATGCCGATCTGCTCGTTCACCTGGACCTTGTAGTAGAGCTCCGCCAGCTTCTCCCGGGTGTCCGCGCCCACGGCCTTCACCTGCCCGTAGGCAACGCCGAGGACGTCGTCCTTGCGCTCGGGCAGCAGCCCGGCGTACTGACCGCCGGCGCTCCAGGCCGTCGTCGTGGCGTAGACGTCCCCGTCACGCCGGCCGTAGCGCACGAACAGGGTCAGTTTGTCGGTCACCTGCTGGTCGGCGCTGATCCCGAACCCGAAGGCGTTTTTCTCCTGCAGCTTCACCTCCCCATCGGCACGCGCCCCGTCCAGGCTGCCATAGACGCGGTAGGTCCCTTCCAGTTCGCCGACCTTGATGGTGTAGTCCAGCTCGGCTATGCCGTAGCCGTGTGAG
>NZ_JCAMRN010000063.1:0-22840 GCF_059620965.1 Geobacter sp. PheSNFMC | reverse complement strand
CCCCCTACTACCGCGCCCGCTTCATCGGTGCCAAGCGGATTTCGCAGATCAACCCCGATATCCTCGCGCTGGACGACCTGCTGAGCGGCGCGGAAGAAGAAGGACTCGAAGAGATCCTTGCCAACGACACCCTCGGCGTTGGCCTGCTGAAATAGCTCCTGTCAGTCAATCACTCAAGAATCCGGTCCGTGGGCCGGATTTTTTTTTAAGGCATCATGTACCCGCTCATCGTCACTGCCGCCATTATCGAGCACAACGGCCTGATTCTCCTGACCCGACGGAGGCCGGACGCGCCCTATCCGCTGCTCTGGGAGTTCCCGGGGGGCAAGCTGGAACCCGAGGAACATCCCGAGGCGTGCATCGTCAGGGAGGTGCGGGAGGAGCTTGCCATGGAGGTGGCCGTGGAGGGTATCTATGATGTGATCTACTACCGCTACCCGGAGCGGTCCGTGATGGTGCTGGCCTACCGCTGCACCTGGACCGGCGGTGAACTGCAGGAACTGGACGTGGCCGGGCACCGCTGGGTGACGCCGGCGGAGGTGCCCGCCTTCGATCTTCTCCCGGCGGATATTCCGCTCGCTGCCAGGATAGCACGAGAATTCGGCACTGCGGGTTCTTCTCGCCCATAAGCCCCACCAGGCAGCGATGCGGAGGAGGCCCGCATCGCCAACCGGCCCCCCACTCCCTCAACACGATTCTTCAGCATCACCTCTAAACGGATGCCATGGTGCCCGGCAAAGGGACAATGCCTGCTTTGTCAGGAAGGACGCGACGGTGCACGGTCCATGGTCCGGCTGGTGGGAACCCTTGGGTGGGTCGGACGGAAGGTCCGGGAGCGGCTGAAGGAGTTGGAGGGCAGGGACGCGCGGGCAGAGGAAACGAAAAAAGGCGGCCACCATGGGGTGAGCCGCCTTTTGCATTGCTGTCGGCCGGTTACTTGCCGGCGATCCTGATGCCCGGAGCGAAAATGATCTTTTCGAAGGTCCGGTTGAGGGTCTTGCTGTGGAAGTTGAGCATGGGCGGCGAATCGGGGAACTCCACCTGGTCGCCGACCTTGACCTTGGTCTGCATGACGGCAACCCAGAGCTTCTGGCCCTTCTCTTCCACCTCCAGGTAGGTGTAGCCGGCAGCGTCCATGGTCGAGAGGACCTTGCCCTTGTGGCCTACGCCAGCGGGGACTTCAACCGGCTTGAGACCGGCGTGGGGGTCACCGCCGCCGTGAACGGCATCCTTGGGCATTTCACCCTGGGGGGCGGCCGGCATGCCGGCGGGCATACCGCTCTGCTGTTGCGGTGCGGGCGCAGTCTCGGGGGCCTTGGGCTTATCCTTGCATCCGGCAGCGGCGAGCAATACAACGGCGAGCGCAACCAATACTGATCTTTTCACCTGAATCCTCCTGTGGTTGGTTTATCACAAGGGCAAAAGCTACCATACATCCCGAATATTTTACAACAGCAAAAGTTGTGGATGAGTAACGGCGGCCCGTTTGCCGCGACGGTCAGTTTCCGATGACCACCTCTCCCGTGTCGGTAATCAGCTTGGCGGGGAGCTGGAATACTCTCTTGAAGATGTCGAACACCCCCCGCGACATGGATTTTACCGGGATCGCGGTGACGGTGGGGTTGGAGATCTTCCCCTTGGCTTCGAAGTAGGTGGTGATGAAGTGCTTCTCCTTGCCGGTCAGGATCCAGCCGACAATGGGAATCCGGTTGACCACCTTGTCCACGGTCTGGAGGGGCTGGACCCCCACGGTGACGGCAAGCTCCTCCCGGACCAGATCGATCTTGCCCACGGTGGAAATGTTCATGGCATTGCTGTCGATGAAGAGGTCCTCCGTTGAGATCACGCCGTCGCTCATGGCAAAGGTACCGGTGATCCTGTTGTAGGGCATGCCGTCCTTGACCATGTCGGGAAGCTGGAACTTGAGGAGCTGGGACACGTTCAGGATCGAGAATACCTTTGACAGCACGTTGAACTTGCGCATCTTGCCGTCGTCGAACCGGAGGGTGGCGTGACCGAGCAGGCTTTTTCGCAGGTCAGCCATGGTCGCCCCCCTGGCGGTCACGTCGGCCTGGAGCGACAGGGTGCCGGTGACGATGGCGTCGCCCGGGATCAGGTCAACCGCGTTGATCAGCGGCTCGGCTGATACCTTGTCCGCCTTGAGCTTCACCTGGTAGCGGGCCGACCCGTTTCCCCCCCCGTCGGCCCGGAGCGTGCCGGAGATCCGTCCGCCGTAGGCGCTGAACTCGAAGGGTTGCAGGTAGAGGATGCCGTTCTCGTAGTGGGCGACCGTGTGGAGATGCCGGGCCGCCAGCTTGCCGAACGAGGCTGAATCGGCGTCTATGGTGGCTTTCACGGTGGCTGCCCCCCCTTCGCCCCCCTGCTTCCGTTCCCGTTCCAGGGCGGAAAGGGCCAGGATGTCGTCCAGGTCGATGGCGGGAGAGGTGACGCTCACATCGACCGTGGGCTGCCGCATCTGGGTCACGGTCCCCTTGGCGGAGAGCTGGGACGAGCCGATTCTGCCCGCAAGCGAGCGGATCTTGAGGACGTCGTCCTGGTAGGTGAGGGTGCCCTGGAGATTCTGGATCTTCACGGCGCCCTTGGGGTGCCTCAGGCCCACGTCGTTCAGGTCGAGGGCCGGGGACGAGACCTCCAGGGTGAAGGACGGATCGCTGAAGTTCGTCAGGGACCCCTTGCCCTGGAGCGGCGAATTGCCGAGCATCAGGGAGAGCCGGGGGCTTTCCAGGGAGTTGCCCTTGAACCGGAGCGTGCCGGTCACGTTGCTGAGGGGCTTCACCGACTCGGCCGGCTTGAAGGAGGCCCCCGCCAGCGCCACCAGGCCGCTCCACTTCATGTCGGCCAGACTTTCGGCCACCCCCTCCGCCCGGGCGGAAATCTGCATCTTCCCCTGGGGATGGTACGGCTTCGCCTCGGGGATGTTGGCCGTGAGCGCCCCCATGGCAAACTGGTTCGAGGAGATGTCGAGCTGCGTGGGGAGGCTCTTCCCGTCCTGGAACCGGGCCGCGATAGACAGGGCAAGGGGAGGGAGCGCGTACTGGCACGACAGGGACCGGTCGCCGTTGCGGAGCAGGTTCATCCGGAACGCCAGGCTGTTTACCTGGCCCGTCGGCTTGGCAAAGGACTTCCCGTAGGAGTAGTCAGCGGCGGTCAGGTTGCAGTCGCCGGAAAAGGTGTAGGATGCCGTTCCCCCTTCGCCGGACAGGTTGAGGATCGAGTCGCCCGTGAACTGGAGCGATGCCGCGGCTTCCTTGCCGAAGAGCCAGTCCAGCTCCGCCTTGCGCGGCGTGAAAACGCCCTTGAAGGGGTAGCCCGACGGCGTGTCGAGGCAGTAGTCGCTGATCATGCCGTTGAGGGTGAAGGGAGATGTCCCGAACTTCCCCGACATGTTGCGCAGGGTGAAGTTCTTGCCGGCCAGCTCCAGGTCTCCCTTGATGCTGTTGAAGACCGGCCAGCCGTCCCCCATGTCGATCACGGCCCCTTCCAGGGCAGTGGCGCGCACCCGGAGCACGTTGTAGTTCTCCCCTTTCTCCATGGTCAGGATCTGGCTCACGCGGCCGTCGAGCCGCCCTTCGTCCACCCGGAAGTACCCTGCCTTGATGTGCTGTTCGATGAACTGGGACGCGTCGTCGGCGATGATGCCGAAGGGGATGTAGGAAAAGAACTTTTCCAGCCTGAAGGGGGCAATGGTGGTCCAGGCCACGATGCGGGGGTCCGGGGTGTGGATGTCCTTCACCGCACACCCCCCCTTGACGGTGAGGCCATCCATGCGGAAGTCGACGGACGAAACGTTCACCTCCCGGGGGGTTCGCGTCAGGGTATAGGTCAGGCGTACCTCGGCGGGGGTGAGGGGCTGGCGGAATACCTCCGGGTAGGCGAAGCGCAGTCCCGCCACCTGCAGCGATCCCTTGGAGGTGAAATCGAGCGGCGTGCCGTCCACGGTGCAGTCAAGGTTGAACCGCCCGCTCATGCGCTGGAACGGGACGCGGCTGCCGTAATAGGGCCAGTAGTGGCTCGCGTTGATGTTGTGGAGGCTCACCCGGGCATCCAGGTGCGCGGTGGTGAGGGGGGCGTCCTTGGCGGGCAGCTTCAGCTTGCCCTCGATGGCCACGGGGCTCTCGTTCTTTCCGTCCGTGAGCCGCCCTTCGATAGAGATGGGGCTTTCCTTGCCCCGCACCAGGCGGCCGATGAACAGATCGGCGTCCCTGAGGGTCGTGACGAGCGGGCCGCCGGCTGCCGCGCGGTCGGTAAAGGTCAGGCTCCCCTGTTTGACCCTCACCCCCCGCACCCGCAATTGCACCGCGCTCTTCGTCTCCTTTTCGCGCAGGAGATCATCGATGTTGAGGGTTCCGTCCTCGTGCCGCACGAGCTGCACGACGGGCTTTTCCAGTTCTACCCGCCGCAGGATGACCTTTTTCTCCAGCAGGGGGAGGAGCGCCAGCCGGAATCGGATCGCGGCGACGGTGGCAAAGGGGGTGTTGCCGTCCCGCTCCAGTATCCGCACATCGGTAAAGGTGAAGGCCGGCCCGAACCGTAGGGACACCTTCCCCGTGCCGTAGGTCACGGGGCGGTCCAGTTCCCTCCGGAGTTCCGCCAGGAGCTGGTCCTTGTAGGTGTCCAGCTCGTGGAGCCGCGCCACCAGCACAGTCAAGACCAGACCGCACAGGAGCGCCAGCGGTACCGTGACGTACAGCAGGATCTTTTTCCAGGAGGGAAGGGTCATGGGGGTGGGTCCTCGGAGTCAGGCGGCTGTGGAAATGCGATGAATCAGTATATACGAGGAGGGAATGGTGCCGCAACCCCTTGCGGCCTGTTGGAGCCTCTTGAGGGCCGTTCTGCGCTGCAATGCCGCGTTGCCAGCGGGTTGGGGCCTCCGTTCAGCCGAAGGCCCCAACCCGGTCATCCAATCAGTTCGGCCGGTCCTTGGCACGCTGCTGGCGTTTTTCCCAGCGCTCGCGGGCCCGATCGCGGGCCTCGTCGGCCTTCTGCCGTTGCTCCGGGGTGAGGATGGCGCCGACCCGGTCGTGGTAGCGGTCGCGGATCTCGCGCATCTTCTCGCGCTTCTGGGTGCGGTTCAGGGAGGCGTCATCGCGGACGGCCTTCATCTCCCCGTCCTTCTCGGCCAGGATCGGCGCGATGGCCGTCTTCTGCTCCTCGGTCAGCCCAAGGTGCCGTTCCATCCGTTTCAGTCGCTCGGCCGGGTCCAGCTTATTCATCCCCCCGCTGCCCCGCATTTTCCCCATCCCGGCTCCCGGCGCCGGATCGGTCTGGGCCAGAACCGCCTGCTGGGTGCCGGACAAAGCTGCGACGGCGGTCAGTGCCGCCAGTGCCAGTTTGATTCTTCTGCGCATGGTGTCTCCTTTCAGTGCGGCACCTGCCGCTGTTGTCAGATATGTCCGGATTAACGGTTCCACGGAGAATCGGTTGACAGGGTACCCCGTCCGCCCGGATAATGGCCCGGCCCAAACGCCCGGAGGAAGTCCATGTCCGATCGCTGCACCCTCATCGTCAATCCCGTGTCGGGAGGCTATTCGGAGACCGCCGTCCGCGCTGCCGTGGACGCCCTGCGCCGGGGCGGGCTGGCCCCTCACCTGCTTCTCACCGGCGGCCCCGACGATGCGGCCGTCTTTGCGGCCCGGCTCTGCGCGCAGGAGGAGCACCCCTTCGTCATCGCCGCCGGGGGAGACGGGACTGTCAACGGCGTGCTGAACGGCCTCGAACCGGGGCGGGCCACCCTCGGCTACATCCCCTTCGGCACCGCCAACGTGCTGGGGCGCGAGCTGGGGTTGCGCTCCGCCGGGGATGCCGTGGCCCGGATCGTGCGCCGGGAAACGCGGCCTCTCGCCACGGGGCTCCTGGAGGGATTCGGGGTGAGGCGGCGTTTTTTTCTCATGGCCGGGATCGGGTTCGACGGCCAGGTGGTGGAGGGGGTGCGCAGCGACGAAAAGAAACGCTTCGGCGCCGGGGCGTACCTTCTCTCGGCCCTCAGGACCTTTGCCGCCTGGGACCGGCGGCCCCTTGAGGTGGAGGCGGACGGCGTCGCCATCCCCTGCCACGGGGCGGTGATCTGCAACGCGGCCCGGTACGGGGGGCCCTTTGTCCTGGCGCCGGGAGCGAGCCTCTTCCAGGACGGGTTCCGGGTCGTCCTGATCCGGAACCCGTCCCGCTGGCGCTACCTCTTCCTTGCCCTTCGGGTTGTGGCGGGGCGCGGTGCCGGCGGCGGCGTCTCGGTTCTTTCGGCCAGGAGAGTGACCGTGGGCGGCAACAAGCCGGTTCAGGTGGACGGCGACTTCATCTGCCACTCCCCGGTCACCGTGACCGCTGAGGCCGATTTCGCCCGGCTCGTGGTCTGAGCCGCCGGGGCGCCCGGTTCACCCGCGCGGGAGGGGGTGACGGGTTCCTTTCGCATTGACGGTCTGTGGTTTTGCGGGACTTTTTTCTCCGGCAGTGTTGGTGGAAATATGACAAGGCAGAATCAAGGAATCGGCATTCCTGCCGATACGGATAGAGGTAGCGCGGTGATGAAAGGAACAGGTGCGACCCATGGCAAAGCCGAAGGTATTGATCGTCGATGACGTGAATCTCATGCTCGAGCTGGAGAAGAGCTTCCTGCGCTTTTCCCCCGTGCGGGTCTTTACCGCCCGCAATGGCGAGGAGGCCCTGGAGCTGGTGCGTAGTGAACGGCCCGACCTGGTCTACATGGACCTGAACATGCCGAAAATGAACGGAGTCGATTGCTGCATCGCCATCAAAAACGACCTGGAGTTGCGGGACACCCCCGTGGTGATGGTGACCACAGCCGGTAAGCCCGACGATCAGGAACTCTGCGCCCGGGCCGGCTGCGACGGCTACATCACCAAGCCCGTGGACCGGCGGTTGTTCCTGGAGATCGGCCGGCAGTACATCCCCGACATCGACCGCAGGGAACAGCGGATTTCCTTCTCTCTGCCGGTCACCTGCCGCACGGAGCAGCAGGAACTGACCGGCACCACGACCGACATCAGCGTGGGCGGCCTCTACCTGGCCATCGACCATGGAGTTGCCCGGGAAGAGAGCGTGGAGATCACCATCACCATCCCCGGCGGCGCTCCGGTCAGGGCCCGGGGGCGGGTGGCCTGGCTCAATGGTGTCGACGGGCGGGTCAAACCCCGGTTCCCGTCCGGTTTCGGGATCGAATTCATGGACATCTCCCCCGAGGACCTGATGCAGGTCAGGGGATTCGTCGAATCCCTGGGCAGTCTCTCATCTCCCGGCGCAGGGTCAGCCTGAACCAGAGGAACACCATGAGCGCCGCCGCCGCCCGGCCCGCCGGATTGTCGGTCAGGAGATCGAACCAGCGGTCGTGGAGCGAGAGGAGCGGGGTGGCGTCGTTGTCCCCGCCCCGGCGCAGGGCATTGCGGACGTCCAAAAAGAACGGAATCTGCCAGGCATTGCCCCGCACGTAGCCCCCTGTCCGGTACCAGAGCCGGAGCCGCTCCCGCCGGGTGAGCGCCATTGTCAGCCCGGCAATGCGCGCCAGATGCGGCCCCAGCCGCAAACGGCCGGACCGGTCCTGGCTCCGGTAGCCGGCCACCAGTTCCTCCACCCCCTCCTGCCAGCCGATGGCGGCGAAATTCATCAGGATCGCGTTCAGGGTCTGCCGCTCCCGCAGCCCCTCCGTCTCGAACCGTCGGGCCGAGGTGACGATTTCCGCCGGCAGCAGCACCCACGTTCCCGCCGCCGCAATCCGCTCCGCCAGCCGTACGTCCTCCATAATCGGCAGATCCTCGTCAAAGGGCCCCACCTGGGCGAAGAACTCCCGGGGGATGAGCAGCCCCTGGTCCCCGTGGGTGCAGCCGGGACGGTGGAGCCGCGCCTTGCGTTCGTAGAAGCGGTAGGCGAGGGGAGACGGGCCGTCCCCGGCGAATCGGAGCCGGAAGTGCCCGGCCATCCGCCCGTCGCCCCTGGTGGCCGCGGCCAGGTGGTCGAGCCCTTGCCGCAGGGCCAGGGGGTCGGAAAGGATGCTGTCCGCATGGAGGAACAGGAGCGTCGCGCCCCGGGCGGCGGCTGCGCCGGCGTTCATCTGGCGCCCTCTCCCGGGCGCGGTCTCCGTGACGGTCACGGGAAAGGGGAAATCCCCCGCGCGGCCGCGCACCAGGGCCACGGTGCCGTCGGCGGAGCCGCCGTCGCAGAGCAGGAGTTCCAGGGCCACATCCCGCTGCGCGGCCAGCGCGGCGAGCAGCGTTCCCACGGTCCCCGCCTCGTTCAGGGTGGGGACGATGACGGAAAGTTCGGGTTCAGGGTTTGAGAAGGCCATATCACCTGCCGGCAGAGCGATTGTCGCCATCATAGCACGGAATGCCCCCTTTGCCTCCCGCGACGTTCAAGGTCCCCGGACATGAAAAAGGCCCCGGAGGATTTTCCCCCGGGGCCGTGCAGGCAGATACCGCCGCAATCTCAGTGCATGACGCTGTCAGCTATCTTGACCAGGTTCGGCAGGTCGGGTTTGGTCACGATGTCCAGGGCGCCCAGGTCCTTCCACTTGCGCTTGTTGTCGTCGCTGGCCAGTGACGAGAAGATCAGCACCGGCAACTCCTTGAGCACGTCGTCCTTCTTGACCAGGGTAGTCAGGTGGAGGCCGTCCATCTTCGGCATCTCCACGTCGGTGATCAGGAGATCCAGCTCGCTCCTGAGGTTGACCCCGGCGGCGCGGCAGCGGGTAAGCTTGTCCTGGATCATGTTCCAGGCCTCTTCGCCGTTTTCGGCCTCCTCCACGTTGTAGCCGGCCCCGCGCAGGCTTGTGCAGATGCTGTTACGGATGAAGGCGGAGTCGTCCGCCACGAGGATGCGGCGCTGGGAGCGGTCGAGCACCGGACCGGGCAGGAGCTGGTCCTCGCTCAGGGCCCGCAGGGTTTCTTCAGTGCAGAGCTCACCCACGATCTTCTCGAAGTCGAGGATCAGGATGATCCGGTCCTCCATCTTCACCACGCCGGTCACGTAGGCCGACTCGATGGTCCGCACCGGCGGCTCCACCTGTTCCCACGAAATCCGGTAGATGCGCGACACCCCGTTCACCAGCACGCCCACCATCATCCGGTTGAACTCCAGCACCACCACACGGTCGGGCGTCAGGGCGCTGTATTCCTTGCCCAGCACCGTGGCCAGGTTCACCACCGTGATCACCTTGTCCCGCAATTTCATCATGCCGGACACGGCGGAATTGGCGTTGAACACCTTCCACATCTGGGGCTTGCGGATGATCTCGCGGACCTTGGCCACGTTCACCCCGAAGTAGGAGTGGACCGTCTCGCCGTTGGGGCCGGTTTCATCGATCATGAACTCGACGATTTCGAGCTCGTTGGTGCCGCTTTCAAGGAGAATTCTCGGTTCCGCCATGGCCGTAACCTCGCAGAGTGATCGCCTTCCGGATGAAGGCATGGTTAACGTATCGGCCATGCATGGGGAAACTTTAGCCAGGCTGTTGAAAAAGTTGCGGAAAGGCCGTCACGGGGCGGGAAGCACTTCGACCCGCGTATCGTAGAACGTGCTGCCGTTGCCCCGGTCCGTCAGGCGCTGGCTGGTGAGGGCGTTCACGGTCCGGTCGCCCGGGGCGTGCTCCAGCCACCAGACCCCCTCGGCCACGGCCACTCCCGGCGGAACCCGGTCAGTGGTCCGCAGGATGAAGGCGACCCGGCCCCGCTCGTTGGCGGCGATCACCCGCTGCCCGTCGGCCAGGTCACGGGCCGTTGCCTCGGCCGGGTTCAGGAGGAGCGACATGGCGCCCCCTTGCTTCTGCCGCAGCTCTTCCTGCTCGTAGAAGGAGGCGTTCAGGGCATAGGGGGTGGGGGCGGTCATGAGCCTGAGGGGCAGGCCGCCCGCGTCCTCGTGGCAGGGGATGTGACGGGGAAGCGGCTCAGGCTCGCGGGGATTGAGGATCTCCACCCTGCCCGAGGGAGTTGCGAAGGTGCGCGGGGCATCGGGGGCCAGGGGGAGCTCCACGGCCAGCCCCGCGTCGAACCGGACCTGGTCGATGCCGGCCCGCATGGCGGTGGGGACCGAAAGGAGCCGGTCGATCATCTCCCCGGCGCTCCGGCGGAAAAACTCTTCCTCGAACCCCATGGCCCCGGCCAGCAGGGCGAAGGTGTCCCAGTTGGACCTGCTCTCTCCCACGGGCGGGATGGCGGGCCGGGCCCGCTGGATGCAGTAGGTGCCGTAGGCCCGGTACACGTCTGCGTGCTCCAGGGACGAGGTGGCCGGCAGCACGATGTCGGCGTAACGGGCCGTGTCGGTCAGGAACCGCTCGTGGACCACGGTGAAGAGGTCGTCCCGGCAAAGTCCCCTGATCACCTCGTTCTGGTCCGGGGTCACCGCGGCCGGGTTCGAGTGGTACACATACAGGGACATGACCGGCGGGTCGGCCAGCTCGGTCAGGGCGTGGCCGAGCCGGTTCATGTTCACGACGCGGGTGGGCCGCGCCATGAAATCCTCCCGCAGCACCTCCCCCAGGGCAAAGGCGGGGCCGGTGCTCGTGGATGCCAGACAGCCGCCGCCGCGCACGGCGTAAGCTCCGGTCAGGGCGGGCAGGGCAGCGATGCAGCGCACCGTCATGGCCCCGTTGCCGTAGCGGGAGAGCCCGCTCCCCAGGCGGATGAAAGGGGCGCGCGCCCGGCCGTAGCGCCGGGCCAGCTCTTCGGTCTCCGCCGCCGGGATGCCCGTGAGGGCCGCCACCCGCTCCGGGGGATAGTCCGGGAGAATCCGCTCCGCCAGCTCATCGTACCCCTGCACCCACCCGGCCAGGAATGCCCGGTCCACCAGCCCGTCCCGGGCCAGGACGTGCATCATCCCCAGGGCCAGGGCCCCGTCGCTGCCGGGGCGGGGCAGGATCACCCGGTCGGCCGCGGCGGCCGTGGGGGTCCGGTAGGTGTCGATCACCCAGACCGGGGCTCCCCGCTTGCGGGCCTCGCGCACGCCGTGGAGGAAATGGATGTTGGTGGCCGCCGCATTGATCCCCCAGAGGATCACCAGGTCGCTCTCCGCCACCTCGTCCGGATGGGGGGCCGGCGTATCGCCCATGACTGCCTTCCACCCCGCCTCCTTGGCCGGCGAGCAGATGGTCCGCTCCAGCCTCGACGCCCCCAGCCGGTGGAAAAAGGGGTGACCGGCATTGCGCTGCACCAACCCCATGGTGCCCGCATAGGAGTAGGGGAGGATCGCCTCGGCCCCGTGGTCGGCGATGATCTCGCGCCAGCGGGCCGCAATGGCGGCAACGGCCTCGTCCCACGACGCGTGCCGGAACGAGCCGCTCCCCTTGGGGCCGGTCCGCACGAGAGGGGTGGTCAGCCGCCGGGGCGAGTGGACCGTCTTTTCGTAGTGGAGCATTTTGGGGCAGAGGGTGCCCCGGGTGAAGGGGTGGTCGGGGTCGCCGGTCACGCGCACCGCGCGGCTGTTCTCTATCTCGACCAGCAGGCCGCAGGTATCGGGGCAGTCATAGGGACAGACGGAACGCTTCAGTTCGGGCATGGTCGCCTCCCTGGGAGGATCAGGCCGGGGCACTCTCCGGGAGGGTGAAGTAGCAGGTGGTACCCGCCCCCTCGGCGCTTTCGAGCCAGACGCGGCCCTGGTGGCGGGAAATGATCCGCTGCACGATGGCGAGCCCCACGCCGGTGCCGGGGAACTCGTCCTGGCCGTGGAGTCGGTGGAACGGCTCGAAGATCTTGTGGGCATAGCCCATGTTGAAGCCGGCGCCGTTGTCGCGAACGAAATAGACGAGCTCTCCCTCCCGGTGCGTGCTGCCGAACTCGATCCGCGCGCCGTCCGTGCGGGAGGTGAACTTCCAGGCATTGCCGATCAGGTTGTCCAGGGCCACCCAGAGGAGCTCCGGATCCCCCGTGGCCGTGGCTCCCGGCTCCACGGACACCGTCACCTGCCGCTGGGGCTCCGTCTCCCGGTGGGCTGCAACCACCGTCTCAACCAGTTCGCTCAGGTTCACCGGCAGTAGTTCGAGTTCCCGGCGCTGGACCCGGAACAGGCTCGACATGGCGGACATGACCCGCTCCATCTGGACACCCACCTCGGCAATCCGGTCCAGATAGCCGCGCAGTTCGCCGTCCAGACGGTCGCCGCAGTCCTCCTCCAGGGCCTGGCACAGGCCGCGCAGCCGGAGCAGCGGCGCCCGCAGGTCGTGGGAGGCCGAGTAGTTGAACGACTCCAGTTCCCGGTTGGCTGCCATGAGCTCGGCGGTCCGCCGGTGCACCATCTCCTCCAGGTTGACGTTCAATTCCCGGATGGTGCGCTCCGACTCATCCTGGGCCAGCTTGCGCTGGAGCAGGGACTCGGCCATGCTGTTGAACGACGCCGCCAGGGAGCCCAACTCGTCCCGGGACTCCACCGGCACCTTCACCCCCTTGTTGCCCGCGGCGATTTCCCGGACTCCCCGCTCCAGTTGGGTCAAAGGACGGGTAATCCCCCTGATCACGGGGTAGAGCGCCCCGATCACCGCCACCAGGGCAGCGACGGCAACCAGCAGCGCCGTGGCCGCCAACTGTTTCACCTTCCGGTGGAGAGGCTTTTCGTCCATCACCACGTGCACCGAGCCGATGACGGTGCTCTTCTCCCGGCCGTTGGCGAAAAAGAGGTCTTCCTCGTCGTCGGCGGTCGCCTGGGTTCGAATCGGCTCGTAGAACTCCAGGGCGCCCGGACCGTTGCGGATGCCCCCCTCGGCTCCCGGTTCCGGCCGGGCCGGGGCCGCCGTCTCCCGGGCATGGTAGCCCGGTCCCTGGCGGAAGAAGTGGACCAGGGACCGGCCTTCACGGTCCAGGATGGCCACCTCCAGCACGGAGCCGTGGGTTATGATTCCCTGGGCCACCTCGTGCAGTTGCTCCCTGTTCCCGGCAAAGAGGGGGAGCCGTGCGTTGTGGGCCATGAGCCGCGTCATGAGCCGGCCCTCGGTGAGGAGCTTGTCGTGCAGGGAGCGGTACTGGTTGTAGAGGAAGAAGGCGGTGAAACAGGTGGAGAGGGCAATGATCGAAAGGGAGATCACCATAAAGAGCTTCGCCCGGAAGCTCCTGCGGAGGACAGCGATAAAGGAACGCACTGGAGGAGCGTTCGCACCCATGGTTACTCTCCGAGTCGCGCCGGGTCGATCCCCAGGTGGCGGGCCACCGAGCCGTTCAGTTTGAGGACCGGCCGGGCCGGACCTTCGGCCGGCATGCTTTCGATCCCCACGCCGTCCATGATGCGGCGGGCCATCCTGCCCGCCTGGCGGCCCAAGTCGGCAGGATCGATGGCCAGCGCCGCCAGGGCTCCCGTGCCCAGGTACTTCTCGGCAAAGGCCACCACCGGCACCCGGCTGTTCTGGGAGAAGAGGAAGATCGCCTCCTGCCCCTCCCGGGTGAGCACCGTGGCGTCGGGGAAGAGCCAGAGCACGTCGGTCTTGCCCGCCAGTTCCGACAGGATGCGCGGCACGTCCCGGGGTGAGCGGGCCACCCCTTCCACCAGGGTGATGCCAAGGCGCTCGGCCGCCGTGCGGGCCTGCCGCGCCATGGCTCCGGTGCGCTCCGGGTCGTAGAGGATTCCCACCCGCCGGCCGCTGAGGCTGTCGCGGATGAAGGTAAGGTAGCGCTCGGGCGCCACCGTCATGGTCACCCCGGTAACGTTGCGGCCCAGGGCGCCGACCGACTCGGGGGAGGCCACCATCACGTACACCACCGGAATCTCGCGGATTTCCCTCACCCGGATCAGGGCCTCGCGGCCCACGGCCAGCACCAGGCGGGGGCGCGCCTCGCGCACGGCCCGCACCACGTCGGCGCCCCGCATCTCCGCAAGGACCAGCCGCTCCACGGTACGCACCCCGGCCGTCCCCTCGAAGCCGCGCACTGCCGCCTCGTAGGGGATGTTCCGTTCGCCCTGCACCACCACGACCTCCGCGGCGAAAGCCGGGAAGCCCCAGAGGAGCAGCAAGGCGAGTATGTGGAAGATACGTGCCGTCATGGGTTCCTAAATCGTTTCCCTTACCACTTGATGCGCAGGCCGCCTTCGAACCAGCGGCCGGGGTTCTTGAATATCTCGTCGTGATACTGGGCGCCGTTGAACAGGTTGCGGCCGGTGGCGAAGAGCTCGGCCTCCGTGTTGTCGCTCCGGAAGAAGCGCCACCCCAGGTTGAGATCCCAGATGAAGTTGTTGTATTTCGCGCCCCAGTCGCCGGGGGTGTTCCACCAGCGGTACGCACCGGTGAGGGCGCCGCGGAAGGTGCGGTCGTCGTAGTGAAACCCGAGATCCCAGATGTGGCGGGCGACTCCGGGAAGTTTTTCGTCGGTCTGCAGGTTCTTGGCGTCGGTGAAGACGTAGCCGGCGGTGAGCCAGGAGTTGTAAAGCGGAGCGGAGCGGGCCTCGATCTCGAACCCTTCCCGCAGCGTCCTTGTCACGGTATTGCCCTGCTCCTTGAATTGATTGCGGAACCACGTCCCCTTAAGCCAGAGGAAGGGGATGTCGGTGGTTTCGAGACCGGCCTGAACGGTCCAGCCGATGTCTCTGGTGGTAAACCCCGGGGTAAGGATCGGCAGGTTGTAGCCCCGGGCGGCGTAGGCCCGGAGCAGGGTCTTGTCGGTGATGCCGAGGGTTGCTCCGATGCTGGGGCTGAAGAAGTCGCCGGAGTGGCTGGTGAGGTCGTACCGGACCGCCGGGGTGATGCTGAACCGCTCCCAGGCGATGGTGTCGTTCAGGAAGAAGCCCCACTTATCGTTAGTTCCGTTGATGTTGAAGAGGGGGTTTTGGGCCTGTCCATGGTCGAATTCGATCCCTCCGGTAAGGGTCTGGAGTCCCTGGCGCCAAGTGAGGTAGGCCGTGCCGCCGGCTGTTTTTTCGTCGTTAGTTATGGTGGCTAAACGCTCGCCAGTGCTGATGTCGTCAAAACTTTCAGTGAAATCGAATCGTGTTGCCTTGATTAGGGTATTGAAGGTTAGCCGGTCGTTCAGGGCGTAGTCGAGCGAAAGGGTCGATTGGAGGATGCGCAGCTTCAGTCGATCTGAAAATCCGGCGAACGAGATAAGGCCAACCTGTGGGGATGTCTCCATGGAGTTTAAGGTCAGGCGGACACTGCCCCGGTCGGCCAAGCTCCAGCGGAGTTTGGCGTAGAGGTTGTTGTTCTCGGTGGCGTTGAATGGATGGAAGCCGTTGCTTTGGAGGTTGCCACCCGACAGGTAGTAGCCGAGGCGGCCCACCGTGCCGGAAAGCTCGCCTCGGGCGTCACGGGTGCCGTTCTCGCCGCCGGAGAAGGAAGCGGCGCCGCTGAAGGATGCGTGGGGGGCCGGTTCCTTGGTGATGACGTTGACTATTCCCCCCAGGGACGAGCCCCAGCTTGAGGATGCAGGCCCCTTCAGGACCTCCACCCGTTCGATGATCTGGACCGGTACCATGCCGGGGATGGCATAGCTATCGGATTCGTTGTCGATGGGGACCCCGTCGATCAGGATCTGAATAAACCGCGTAGTGGCTCCGGCGAACTCAGTGAGGGTAGGGGCGCCTGGAGCCGTGTTTCCTTGGACTTGAACGCCGGGGATCGTGGCGAGAACATCGGCCAGGGTGTGAGCGTTCATCGCCTCAATCTCGTCGGCGCTGATGACGGTGATGTTCTCTGCGCTGCGGGAGAGGGGCTTGGGGGAGCGGGTGGCGGTGGAGACGGTCAGATCGTGGGGCTCGTAGTAGAGTTCCAGGAGCTCCCGGTCGCTGTCGGTTTCGGCGTGGGCCGTGAAGGGTATGGTCAGGGAAAGGAAGCCTAAGAAAAAGAAGAGCCCAGGAAGCAACGACGAAAGGCGTCGGAAGGGGCTTCCGGCGCGCGTTTTCGAGGTTTTAACGGAGCTCTGGGTTGGCATGGCACTTGCTTTAATGAGACTGGCAAAGTTGGAGCGAACGTATGGCTTATAGCAGAGGACCGCAGCGAATGTCCATTGCTTTTTGTCCGGCTGGGCAGTGAAGTCAGACCGAGGGAAGGGGGGAGGTTAATGAGTCAAATAACGGACGGGGTGACGGTTCTTGACGCCGGGAACTCGGCGCACCCGGAGGGACCGACGGCCTGTTGTACGTCGTCGTTGGTAACTACGAGGGTTCAACCGGAAGAGTAGTGAGCCGCAGGAAGGATGAGGGGGCGATGGCCCCTTTCTCTTTCCACTATTTCATGGAAAATCCTTTGCCGAAGCCACCGACGGCCCGGGGATTCCGCATTCCCGTGTGGTGCCGGGGGGCTTTGACCCCGGCACCACGTATCTTTCTTTGGGCGGCCAAAGAAAGTATGCAAAGAATACCGCCCCCGATGCCTTGGCCGCTGGCAGGGCTCTCCTCGCTCCATCGGACGCAGCAAAGGGGCAGAGGCGCACGGCATGTTCTCAATCAAGTCCCCCTTTGCGAACAGGGGATTTAGGGGTATATGCCGTAAAGATTTCAAATCCCCCCTCCCCCCTTTCGTAAAGGGGGGAGTTCTTTTCCTCTCTCGGAGTCCATCCCATGACCCTCTCCCGCTACGTCTCCTCTTACCCTTGTTCGGAATCCCCCGACCACGTCATCCTCTTCTCTTGCCGTACCGGCGCGGTGGTGCGGGTTTCCCGGTCCGCCCTCGACGCGGCCCGGGCAGGCACCCTTTCCCCTGCCGCGACCGAGACCCTGGACAAGCACGGCTTTCTCGCGCCCGGCCCCGAGGCCGAGCGGGCGGAGATGCTCGCCTGGTTCGACCGGATCAACGCCGACCGGCGCCGGGCCGGCATGGTGGCGGTGCTCACGCGGCGTTGCAACCTGGCCTGTCCCTACTGTTTCGAGGGGGGGCAGGCGCCGGAAGGCGACATGAGCGAGGAGACCGCGGATCTTCTGGCCGCGATGATCGAGCGGGAGTACCTGGCAAAGGGATGGCGGGTGGATATGGATTTCTACGGCGGCGAGCCGCTGCTCCGGCCCGACCTGATCAGGCGGATCGCGGAGCCCTTGCGGGCCGCGGGGGGTGGGCTGTTTCACGGCAACATGGTCAGCAACGGCACGCTGCTGAACCGGGCGGTGATGACGGACCTGGCGGCCCTGGGGATCGAGTCGGTCAAGGTGACCCTGGACGGTCCGCCCCGGGTGCACGACCGGTACCGCCCCTACGGCGGCGGCGGCGGGAGTTTCCACGACATCCTGCGGGGAATGGGCGAGGTGGTCGATCTGGTGAAGATCCACGTGGGAGGGAACGTTACCCGGGAGACCTGGCGGGAATACCCGGCGCTCCTGGATCTGCTGCTGGCGGAGGGGTTTACCCCGGACCGGCTCGGCACGGTGCGCTTCACCCCGGCCGTGGGGGGGAGGGGGAGCGGAGCGTTGCCCCACTTCGCCGAGGGGTGCGCGACCTGCGAGGAGCCGTGGCTGGCCGAGGCGGAGCTGGCGTTGCGGGAGGAGTTGATGAAGCGGGGCTTCGGCGTGCCCAAGCCCGGCCCCTTTTCCTGCATGATCGAGCTTGAGAGCGACCTGGCCGTGGACGCCGACGGCCGCTGCTACAAGTGCCCGGCCTTCATGGGGCACGAGGGGTACGCCGTGGGCGATCTGCGCGCCGGCTTCAGCCCCACGGCACCGTCCTATGGCTACGATATCTGGCGCCGGGAGGAGTGCCTGGACTGCTCCTGGCTCCCCCTCTGCTTCGGCGGCTGCCGTTTCATGAAGCTGGTGGAGGCCGGGGCGGTGACCGGCGTGTCGTGCCAGCGGGAGTACCTGGCCGGCACGGTGGAGACGATGGTGCGCCGGGGGCTGGCGGCGGGCCGCTCAGTCCAGCAGTGAATCCAGGTGATCGAAGTCCAGGACCGCTTCGGCCTGGGCCTTGACCAGATCGATCTTTTCGATGTCCTCGGCGCTGATCTTGGAGACATGGTGCTTCATGGCCGAGAAGACGTCGGCGGTGGTCTCGTGGATGCGGATGACGGGGATGTTGCTCCCGTCGAGGATCTGCTGGGTGATGGCCGACACCGGGGCGTGGCCGGGGATGACGAGGCCGGCGATCTTCTCCCGGTAGGCCGGGATGTGGTAGAGGGACGAGATGGTGACCAGGAGCTCGTCCCGGGAGCTGGTGACCACCAGCAGGGTGGACTGATCCAGGCCGTCGATGACCTTCTGGGATGAGGCGGCTCCCAGTTGGATGTGGTGGACGATGCGGGTCCCCTGGGTCTGGTCGCCCCGCAGGGGGTGCCCCAGGAGCCGGGAGATATGGTTGAGGGTCGGGTTGGCCAGGACCGGTGACCAGTCGAAGGCGCCGATGACCTCGATGCCGAAGGGCTTGAAGGAGCGGCCCAGGTACGAGAGGGAGGTCTCCCTCTTCTCGGGCAGGAGCTTGTTGACCACAAGCGCCTTGACCGGCACCTCTTCCATCCGGTAGAGGGGGAGGTTGAGCTGGACCGAGTCGATGACGTTGCCGATGCCGCCGCCGCTCACCAGGATCACGGGCGCGTCGGTGATCTTGGCCACCCGGGCGTTGTTGAGGCCGATGACCGAGCCCACCCCGCCGTGGCCCGACCCTTCGATGATCAGGAAGTCGTTTTTCTCCTCCAGGGCGGCCACTGCCTCGGTGATCCGCTCCACGGGCCAGAGGGCCGGGATCTCGCCGTCGATGAACTTCTTGGTGGAGCCCCGGCCGAGCACCACGGGGGACATGTGGGGGATGTCCTCTTCAAGCCCGAAGATGCGGGCCATGAGGGCCGCGTCCTTGTCCACGGTGATGCCGTTGAAGACCTGGCACTTGGGGCCCACGGCCTTGATGAAGCCGACCCGGCCGTATTTCTTGCGCGCCAGGTGCATGAGCGAAACGCTGATGGTGGTCTTGCCCGCGTTCATGCCGGTGGCTGCAATGAAGATCTTTCTGCTCATGGTAGTGACGATTCCTCGATAATGATGATTCCGGTAGAATGAGCAGTATAAGTTTACCATTCAAAGGGATGCAAGCATGTATACCGAACCGATTTCTTTAATCCCGCCCGGCCTGGCGGCGGGGTACCGCACCTGCCGGCCGGTGCCGCGGTGACGCGGCGGGTTTTGCCCGGGCATGCCCTCCCGTGTTCGTGACGTTCCGTTGGTTGGCAACGTCGCACTGCCTGTGGTAAGCTAGCCCCCATGAAACGCAAAACCCTCCCCAAACTCATCTACGCCGACGCCAAAGGAAACATCTTCGACCATCCCCATCTCTGCATGGCCGGCATGAGCGGCCCCGAAACGGTGCTCCCCGAATCGGTGGAGCTGATCCCGCTGCCCGAGGGGAGCCGGCTCTTCACCATCCCGGACACGCCGCCCGTTGCCTGGGACGAGCAACAGCGGAAGTTCGTGACCGTGGCCTCGGTGCGGGAGGGGCGGCGCCCGATGCCGGTGCAGGCGGTGTCGGCCTTCATGGCGCCCGGGTACGTGCGGTTGCTGCTGCCGGCGTGCGATTATTCGCGCAAGAAGGTGCACCTCCCCCTCTGGTCGTACACGGCGGTGGGCTGGGACGAGGAGCGGGACTGCTTCGTGGTGGCGGCGAGCCGGGTGGACACCAACGAGAACTGGAACCCCTGCAACTACGACGACCGGAAGCTGGACCCCCTGGTGCGGCAGCGCTTGGCGGAAATGCCCCGCAACCGGCTCCTGGAGCAGTTGGCCCGCTGCGCGGTGGATTACCACTGCTTTGCGGCCAAGAACCTCTTTTTCCGCCGCTGGGAGGCGCCGCTTCCCACCTCGCCGGCGTGCAACTCGCGCTGCCTCGGGTGCATCAGCCTCCAGCCCTCGGACTGCTGCCCGGCCAACCACGAGCGGATCGGCTTCGTCCCCACGCCGGAGGAGATCGTGGAACTGGCCCTGCCGCACCTGCTGGAGGCGCCGGAACCCATCGTCTCCTACGGCCAGGGGTGCGAGGGTGACCCGATCATGCAGGCGGACACCGTGGCCGAGGCCACGCGGCGGCTGAAGGCGGCCACCTCCCGGGGGACGGTGAACTTCAACTCCAACGGCTCTTTCCCGGACCGGATCGCCATGCTCTGCGACGCAGGCATGGACTCCATGCGCTTTTCCATGAACTCGGTGCGGGAGGAGGTCTACGACCGGTACTACCGGCCCGTGGGATACCGCTTCGCAGACGTGAAGGAGTCGGTGCGGCTGGCAGGGGAGCGGGGGCTGTTCACCATGATCAACTACCTGGTGTCGCCGGGGGTGTCGGACAGCGCCGACGAGGTGGAGGCCCTGCTCCGCTTCATCGGCGAGACCGGGGTGAAGATGATCCAGATGCGGAACCTGTCCATTGACCCGGATTTCTACAACAAACGGATGGGCGCCACGGGGCGGGGCATCGGCATGTACCGGATGCTGGAGCGGGTGAAACGGGAGTTTCCCCACATCCAGTACGGCTACTACAACCGGACCCGGGAGAACTTCTTCCCGGAGGGGTATGAGAAGGGGTGGCCGATCCGCTAGTCGGGCAGCCCTTCCACAACCATCCGGGCCCACTCGTGCAGCGCCAGATCCCGGTAGGTCTTGAAAACCCGTCCATCTCTCGTGCGGAAGAGCTTTTTGGGTTCGCGGTCGTCGATCGAGTTGTCGTACACGTATGCCCGGTCAACCATGGAGATCGCCAGGGCACCGTTGGCAATGGAGCGCTGGTAGCGGGAAATGATCTTGGCGATGGGGACATCGTGACCGCCCGCCATGACCCGCCTGGCGACGCGGGACGCATTGATCGCCGGGCTGTCGGTGCCGATGAAAAAGAAGCGGATGAAGAAGTCGGCCTCTTTCGCCCGCCTGATGAAATCCAGTTTTTCCGGGACGGAAAAAACCGTTTCCAGGAGCATGCTCCTTTTTCCCCTCAAGCACTCCTCTCTGAGTTCCTGAGCCCTGGCCGCAGCTTTCATTACGGCCTCGGGAGAGTTCCAGTCACCGAATTCATTCTTGGCGATTTCATCGGGGTTGATGAAGATGCAGCCCTCCGACCAGTCGTGTCTGAGGACCTGGCTCGTGAACGTTGTCTTGCCCGAACCGTTCGGCCCGGCAATGACGATCAGCTTATGCCTGAGAGCGCTTTTCGCCATGGGCCTGGAACGCCTCGCGGGCCGACTCAATCTCGCGCCGCAGGTTGTCTCGAAGCAACTGCTTCAACTCGATGGTCTGGGCCTTGGTCTGCTCGGCGACAGCCCTCATGATTTCATTCAATTCCTTCTCGGAAATCTCCTTGGTCTGCTCGCAGGATTCTTTTTGTTTTTCAGCAGGTCTCATGATTGCCTCCACAATCGGTACACGTCCAATCTAGCGGAACCGCTCCATGGGGTCAATTCAATAAAACGGGAACGGGCCTGCCGTCAGACAGGCCGGTCGCCTCCCTCAGTACCTGACGTCGAACCCGTCGAACTCGCCCCGGTAGTGCTCGCGCTCCAGGATGACCCGGTCAACCCGGGCGCGGGATGGACCGTGGTGGCACCAGGTCACCAGGGCGTCGACGGCCTCTTCTTCCCCCTCGAAGCAGCCCTGGACATCGCCGCCGGCAAGGTTTTTCACCCAGCCGGACACGCCGAGCCGCTGGGCCTGCTGCACCGTGTGGTGCCGGAAAGCCACCCCCTGCACCAGCCCCTTGATGGTTACGATGGCGCGGATCTTCATCTATCCCCCCTCCAGCATTGCCAGGAATTCATCCTCGGTCAGCACCCTGACCCCCAGTTGGCGGGCCTTGTCCAGCTTGCTGCCGGCCTCGGCGCCGGCAACCACGTAGTCGGTCTTTTTCGAGACGGAGCCAGCCGCGTGGCCCCCCTCCTTCTCCACCATCTTCTGGGCCTCAGGGCGGCTGAAGCGGGCGAGCGCCCCGGTGAAGACAAAGGTCTTGCCGGTGAAACGGCCCCCCACCTTTTTCTCCTCCACCGTGGGCCGGACCCCGGCCTCGATCATCCGCCGGACGGTCTCCCGGTTCCCCTCGTTGCGGAAAAAGGTGATGATGCTGCGGGCCACCTGGGGGCCCACCTCGCGGATGGAGAGGAGTTCCTCCTCGGTGGCCCGCTCCAGGTTCTCGATGCTGCCGAAGGCGCCGGCCAGGAGTTTTGCCGTGTGTTCCCCCACGTGGCGGATGCCCAGGGCGAAGATGAAGCGGGAGAGCTCCCGCTGCTTGCTGGCCTCGATGGCGTTCAGGAGGTTTTCGGCCAGCTTGTCCCCCATGCGCTCGAACTGCATGAACTGTTCTCTGGTGAGGGTGTAGAGGTCGGCCACGTTTTTCACCAGGCCCAGCCGCAGGAGCTGCTCGATGTACTTCTCGCCCAGCCCCTCCATGTCCATGGCATCGCGGGAGGCGAAGTGGATGATGGATTCGCGGATCTGGGCCGGGCACGAGAGCCCCATGCAGCGGACCGCCACCTCGCCGGGGATCTTCACCACCTCGGAGCCGCATTCGGGGCAGGCGGCCGGGATGGGGAGGAGGCGTTCACGGCCAGAACGCTTTTCGGCCAGGACCTTGACCACGGCCGGGATCACGTCGCCGGCCCGCTCAATCACCACGGTGTCGCCGATGCGGATGTCCTTGCGCTCCATCTCCTCCCAGTTGTGGAGGGTGGCGCGGGAGACGGTGACGCCGGAGACCTCCACGGGCCTGAGGTGGGCCGTGGGGGTGATCACCCCGGTGCGCCCCACCGAGGGGACGATGTCCTCCACCAGGGTCACCGCCTGCCGGGGCGGGAACTTGACGGCCACGGCCCAGCGGGGGGAGCGGCTCTTTTCGCCCAACTCCCGCTGGAGGGCAAAGGAATCCACCTTGACCACCACGCCGTCGATCTCGTAGGGGAGGGAGTCGCGGCGTTCGGTCATCTCCCGGTAGTAGGCGAGGATCTCCGCCACTCCCTTGACC
>NZ_JCAMRN010000062.1:0-38252 GCF_059620965.1 Geobacter sp. PheSNFMC | reverse complement strand
CCGGACGAACTCCAGAAGATCGATGCATTGGTGAAAAGCTCGGTCGGCTTCAATGCCGAGCGGGGCGATCAGGTGACGGTCGTCAATATCCCGTTCCAGGATACGGGCGATGCCGGGGCCGGCGAGGCAGACCAATGGTGGAACGCCCCCGTTTTCCTCTCCCTGCTGAAAAACGGCCTGATCGGCTTCGGCTTCCTGGCGCTTCTCTTCTTTGTGGTGCGGCCGCTCCTGAAGATCCTCAGGCCGGAAAAGAGCACTACCTTCGAGCCGATCCCCACGGCCGAGGATGCCCTCAACCAGATCGCAGAGATCCATCGGCTGCAGATCGGCAACCAGACCGTGAGCCAGATGGAGCTCATCAACAAGATCAAGCAGGAACCCTATCAAGCGGCCCAGATCATCCAGAACTGGCTGCGAGACAAGGGTGAGGAATAGGGCTCGAATCCATGACCGGAACCGATAAGGCGGCCATACTGCTCCTCTACCTGGGTCCCGAAGCGACCTCGAAGGTATTCGAGCACCTGGACGACGACGAGATAAAGAAGATATCCAAGAGCATGGCGACTCTGGGCCATGTGCCGCGCAACGTCATCCAGGACGTGGTGACGGAGTACACCTCCCTCACCAACCCCGAGACGGGCATTTTCTCCCAGGGTGAGGAGTTCGTCCGCAAGATTCTCGAGCAGACCCTGGGGCCCCAGAAGGCGGAGATCCTTCTCAAGGAGCTCCAGTCGTCGAGCTTTGGCGACATGGTCGACGTCCTTGCCAACCTGGATGCCAAGACCATTGCCAACTTCCTCTCCCAGGAGCATCCCCAGACCATCGCCGTCATCCTGGCCAAGCTGAGGGCCAAGCAGACCGGCGAGATCATCTCCATGCTCCCCCAGGGGCTCCAGGCAGAGGTGGTGATGCGGATCGCCGACGTCGATCAGGTCTCACCCGAGATACTTGCCGACATCGACGAGGTCATCAAGCGGGAACTGACCGCCATGGGCGGTGTCCAGCGCTACAAGGTCGGCGGCGTGGAAAAGGTCGTCGACATGTTCAACCACCTGGACCGGAGCAAGGAAAAGCAGATCCTCGAGAAGCTCGATACCCTCAACCCGCCCCTGGCCGAGGTCATCCGCAAGCACCTCTTCACCTTCGAAGACATCTTCAAGCTGGACGACCGCTCCATCCAGGCAATCATGCGGGAGGTTTCCAACGACACCCTGACCCTTGCCATGAAGACCGCGCCGGACGAGATCAAGGAGAAGATCTTCCGCAACATCTCCAGCCGCGCCGCCGAGATGATCAAGGAAGACCTGGAGGTCATGGGGCCGGTCCGCCTGTCGGACGTGGAGAAGGGGCAGTCGGAGATCATCAAGATCGTTCGCCGCATGGAGGAAGAGGGCAAGGTGGTGCTTGCCGGTCGCGGAGGCGACGATGTCCTCGTCTAAGGCTTCCCGCATCATCAAGGTGGACCAGTTGCCGCCCCAGGCCATCCGCAGCTACAGCTTCGGCTTCATTGCCGCTGAAGCGCCGTCGGAACTGCCGCCGGAAGCCGACGGTTTCGTCCCCTGTGCCCTGGGTGCGCCGGCGCCCCTGCCGGGGCTTCTGCTCGAGGAGGAGCCCGAACCGGCGCCGGTCGTCCCGTTCGATCTCGAGGGGAAGGTGGTGCTGGCCGAGGATGAGCTGCAGTCCCGGGTGGACGAGGTCTTCCGCAACGGCATGGACGAGGGGCGCCGCCAGGCGGAACGGGGGCTCGCCAATGTCTTCAAGTCCCTGCGGGACGGAGTCGCCGCCCTGACCGGCCTGCGCAGCCGTGTCATGAAGGAGAGCGAGGAGGATCTGCTGCGGCTCGCGGTGATGATCGCCCGCAAGATCGTCCAGCGGGAGGTGGCACAGGACCCCCAGGTACTGGCGGCCATTGTTGCCGCAGCGGTGGGGGGATGCACCGAGCGGGACCGGGTGGTGGTCCGCCTGAACCCTGACGACTACGCCCAGGTTTCGGTCAACCGCCAGGCGTTCCTTGAGGGGCTCGGCGAGGAATCGGCCATAACCCTCGCCCCCGATGAAACCATCGGCCCGGGGGGATGTCTCGTAGAAACCGCCACCGGCACGGTGGATGCCCGGATCGAGGCCCAACTGGACGAGATCTACCGTTCGCTGCTGGAGGAGCGCAGCGCTCCCGTGGAGCCGTCAAGCGTACCGGATGTTGACTCCCATGCCGACCTCGCCTTTGGCGGCGAGGAGACCATCGCCCCCTTCAAGGGACAGGGCGCCTGGGTCAAGGGACGTGAAGAGAGACCGCGCGACGATGTCCAGGATTGATCTTTCTCGCTATCTCGCCGCCGTGGATGCCATGAAGCCGATCCGGTTCCACGGCAAGGTGACCCAGGTGGTGGGGCTCGTCATCGAGGGGTTCTGCCCCGATGCGGCGGTCGGCACCCTCTGTCTCGTCCACCCCAATGACGGCGATCCCATCCCGGCCGAGGTGGTCGGCTTCCGGGACAACAAGACGCTGCTGATGCCCCTGGGCGAGTTGCGCGGGGTGGGGCTCGGGAGCCTCATCTCGGTCAAGCGGAAAAAAGCCTCCCTCGGCGTGGGCCCCGGGCTGCTGGGGCGCGTCATCGACGGACTCGGGGTGCCCATCGACGATAAGGGCCCCCTGGCCATCCGTGAAGAGTACCCCATCTACGCCAATCCGGTGAACCCCATGAAGCGGCGGCCGATCCGCCAGCCGCTGGATCTGGGCATCCGGGCGATCAATGCGCTGCTCACCTGCGGCGAAGGGCAGCGTGTCGGAATCATGGCCGGGTCCGGTGTCGGAAAGTCGACACTGCTGGGCATGATCGCCCGCTACACCGAAGCGGACGTGAACGTCATCGCCCTCATCGGGGAGCGGGGGCGCGAACTGCGCGAATTCATCGAGAAGGACCTCCAGGAGGAGGGGCTCAAGAAGTCCGTGGTCGTGGTGGCCACCTCCGATCAGCCCCCCTTGGTCCGGATGCGGGGCGCCTATATCGCCACCACCATTGCCGAGTATTTCCAGGCCCAGGGGAAGAAGGTGCTGCTGATGATGGACTCGGCCACCCGTTTTGCCATGGCCATGCGGGAGGTGGGGCTTGCCATCGGCGAGCCGCCCACCACCAAGGGGTACACCCCGTCGGTCTTTGCGGCGCTGCCCAAGCTCCTGGAGCGGACCGGCAGCTTTCTGGACGGAAGCATCACCGGCCTCTACACGGTGCTTGTGGAGGGGGACGATTTCAATGAACCGATCTCGGATGCCATGCGGAGCATCCTGGACGGCCACATCGTCCTGAACCGGGAACTGGCGGCCCGGGCCATCTATCCTCCCCTGGATATCCTGGCCAGCGCCTCCCGGGTCATGAACGACGTGACCGACCGGGGCCAGCAGCAGCTCGCCTCCCGGTTCAAGGAGTTGCTCGCCGCCTACCGCCAAGCCGAGGACCTGATCAACATCGGCGCCTACAAGCCGGGATCGAACCCGACCATCGACTATGCCATCGCCAAGATGGACGGCATGGTCAACTTCATCCGCCAGGGAATCCACGACGGGGTTTCCATGGAACAGTCGATAACGGAACTTGCCGATATCTTCGATGAGGGGATGGCACTCTGATTGCACGAGGAAGGGAACAGGGGGAATTTCTCCTGAAACCGCCATGTTCCGGAGCCCGTCATGACGCACAAGCACGGTTTTCAGTTACAGCAGGTTCTCAACTACCGGAAGGAAGTGGAAAAGGTCAAAAAGCTGGAGTTCGCCACGGCCCGGCACGAGTTCGAACATGCCTCCGACGTGCTGAGCCGGCACGAGGCCGAGGCCGACCGCGCCCGGGTGGAGTACAACAACAAGCAGGCCGTCGGCACCACGGCCAATGAGCTGAAGCTCTATGCGGACTTTTTTGCCCGTAAGCACATGGACATCCAGTTCCAGCGGATCGAAGTGGATAACCTGAACCGGAAGATGAGCGAGAAACGCGAGGATCTCATGGACGCCGCCAAGGAGAAGAAGGCCCTGGAACTCCTCAAGGAGAAGCAGATGCGCGCCTTCCGCCGGGAGATGGCCGAGCGTGAGCGGGCTTTCCTGGACGAGATGGCGCTGCAGAAGGTTGCGCGGTAATGAAGAAGTCGTTCCTGGCAACGATTGTGGTGATGTCGGGAGTGCTCCTCCTGGCACCGCCGGTATCGTCGCCGCCCGCCGGTGCCCAGTCGGCGGCCGGCGAGCCCCAGGCTCAGGCTCCCATGGCTGCGGCCGGTGCCAAGAGCGTTGCCGGCGAGATGGCCCTGGTGGAGGCCAAGCGCCAGCAGGTGGCGGCCCGTGAGGCGGCCCTGGCCGTGAAGGAACAGGAACTGAAGAACCTTTCGGCCAAGCTCGAAGCCCGGGTAAAGGAGCTGGAGGCGGCCAAGGCGGCCCTGGACCGCTCCTTGGATGCCCGCAAGAAGGTACAAAGCGCCAACTACCAGAAGATGCTCAAGGTGTACAAGACCCTCAAGCCCGCCGAGGCGGCGCAGCTCCTCGACAAGATGGACGAGGGGGAGGTTCTCGAAATCCTGAACGAGATGGACCAGAAACGCGTTGCCAAGCTCCTGCCGTTGATGAAGCAGGAGCGGGCGCTGCGCTGGACCCGCCACAGCCTGGCGGCCAAGTAGACGCACGAAGCAGAAGGCGGGAAGGCACGGAAGGCCGCCCGCCGCACCAGTCAGGACGCACGGACGCACTATGCACCACCGGCAGCAATGCCGCGACAGGTTGCGTCCGTGCGTCGTTTTGTTTGAGAGTCAGTTCCTTGACAACAGAATAGCATGGCATTGGAAAGCGCTCTCTGCAGCGTTTCCATCCCACACGAAAGGAGGTGAACACGTATGGAAATCATGCAGTTGATCCAGATCGCCCCGCAGGTCGTGCCGGCCGGCGGAGTCCCGTCTGAAGCCCCTGCCCAGCCTGCCGGCAACGACAGTCTCTTCGCCTCGCTCTTTGCCGGGTTGCTCATGCCGCCCGTCACGACGAACGCAGCCACTCAGGAAGTACCGGATGCGTCGAGCGGGTCTCCTGAGAATGCCGCCCGGAACCAGGACCAGGAGAACCCTTCCGCCACCGATGCGGCCCTGGCAAGCCTGGCTCCGCCCATCCCGCTACCTCTGCCCGCAGAGGCCGCGCCTGCACCGGAATCCGCCGCCTCTTCATCCGGAACGGCAGCGGCAGCGCCCGTTGCGCCGGTTTCGTCTCCGGTCACCACGACCGTGGCCGAGCCGTCCGCATCGACCATGGCCCACTCCATGGCGCAAGCCACGCCGACGGAAGCACCGGTTGCAGCCGCTTCTTCCGTCCCGGCCGGACAAACCGCGGCGGAAAAATCGGTGGAGGTGCTGAACGCTGCCGTCGAACGGACCCCGGTCCGCCAGGCGGGAGCCGATGTCCTCCCTGAAGCGGAGCAATCGCCCCAGTCCGTCGGCATGACGGAGGAGGCGACCGCGGAAACCCGGCCTCCGGTACGCACCATGGGGCCAACCGCTGCCTATCCCGACCGGATACCCGCCAGGCATGCGGAAGGTATCCCGGCAGGCAAGGCCGACACCGTCAGCCCGGTCGAGCTCAGGTCCGCTGAAGTCCGGACCGATGCAGCAACCGGGAGTCCGGTCAAGGCGCTGGACGTGGAAGTGACCGTCAGGGACGGCTCAGGCGAGCAGCACTTCGCCGAAGGCCGCGACCAGGCGTTCACCGGCAAGGAGTCCACGGCGATGAAGGATGCCGTTGCCAGCCATGCCAGCCACGAGGCGGGCAAGACCTCTGCCGCCCAGCCGGCCGAAGCCAGGCCGACGCCGGAGTCGTCGCACTCGCTCCGCGACAGCATCATGGCCCAGGTCCGGGACGCTGTCACGGCCCGCGAGCCCAACGGCAACGGCCGGATCAGCATCAGGCTCAACCCGGCGGAACTGGGCGAGCTCACGATCAACGTCCGGGTGGCGGACCAGCAGGTCAAGGTGGATGTAGTGGCGGCCAACGGCCAGATAAGGGACATTCTCCTCAACAACCTCGACAACCTGAAGGAGAACTTTTCCCGCCAGAACCTGACCATGACCGGTTTCGACGTTTCCACCGGCACCGGCCAGGGGTTCGAGCACCAGCTCTTCCGCGAGGGGGGGCAGGCAGGCCAGGGAGGAACCCATTTCTCCTTTGCCCGTGGTGAAGAACTCGACGGGGACGTCCAAGCCGCAATGGAAGACACGCGCCACTACGTTACCGACCGGCGCGAAAACGGCCTCGTCGACGTGAGGCTCTGACAGAAGGAAAGGAGGTACAACAACGTGGTTTACGGCGTTACCAACGACACCACGGCAGCCGCAGCGGCCATGAAGAAGTCCACCGGCATGAACAAGGACGACTTCCTCAAGCTGTTCGTTACGCAACTCCAGAACCAGGACCCGCTCAATCCCCAGGACAGCACGGAGTTCATCGGACAGTTGGCACAACTCACCCAGGTCGAACAGGCCTACAACACCAACAGCAACCTCTCGGATCTTCTCAACCTCGTGAACGGGGCGACGAGCCTCTCGGCGGTCTCGTTCATCGGCAAGGAGATCACGGCCAGCGGCAACCTGATCAAACTCACCGGCGGCACCCAGCCCACCTTGGGTTACCGACTTCCCGCCACCGCCCAGAAGGTGACCATCAAAATCAAGGATGACACCGACACCGTTGTCCGGACCCTGACTCTGGGGAGCACCCAGGCGGGAGACGGTTCCATAACGTGGGACGGCAAGGACGAAAAAGGGAATACGCTCCCGGAGGGACGCTACACCTTCTCCGTCTCGGGGACCAACGCCAAGGGAGAGGCCTTTGACGGCGCTCCGCTGCTCCTCGGCCGGGCCGAAGGGGTCATGCTGGAGGGAGAGGAACCCTACATAACCATCGGCGGCATCAATGTACCGCTCGGCAACATACTCTCTGTGAAAGGAGCGTGATTCAGGGATGATTGATTCCATCTACTTCCCCGAACCGCTTCCCATCAACCCGGGTCGCTCGCAGTCGCAACCCCAGCCGGCACAACCGGCCGGCAAGCCGGGCGGGTTTGCCAGGATTCTCGACGGCAAGCTTCCGGCCCAGGAGGTGAAATTCTCGAGTCATGCCCAGCAGCGGCTCCAGTCTCGGGGAATCACCTTCAGCGACACGGACCTGAAGCGGCTGGAAGGAGCCGTGGAGAGCGTGGCCCAGAAGGGGGGCCGTGAGTCGCTCATCATGCTCGGCGACGCAGCCCTCGTGGTGAGTGTCAGAAACCGGACAGTCATCACGGCCATGGATCGGGCAAGCATGCAGGGAAATGTGTTTACCAACATCGATTCGGCAGTGATCATTTAGGAAACGGGGACCAGGGACCGGGAACCTTAATGGGCAGGGAAGAAACGAACAACGAACAATGGGCCGGACCTTCACGGGGGCCCATGGGACGCCGACCGACCGAGGCGTTCCAGTCAACCCGGGCGGCAGCCGGAGCGCTGTCGCACCCACGGAGGCACATCAATGAGCGTCACATCCGCACTTTACACCGGCATCAGCGGCCTCAACGCCAACGGCGAGGCCATGTCCGTCATCGGCAACAACATCTCCAACGTCAACACCATCGGCTTCAAGCAGGGCCGGATGCTCTTCTCGGACGTCCTCTCCAGCACCATCAGCGGCGGCTCCCAGATCGGCCGCGGCGTCCAGATCCAGACCGTTGAAAACCAGTTCACCCAGGGCTCCTTCGAGAGCACCGAGAGCGGCACTGACCTGGCCATCCAGGGTGATTCCTTCTTCGTGGTCCAGAACACCAGCGGCCGCTACTATACCCGTGCCGGCGCCTTTTCCTTCAACAAGGACAAAACCCTGGTGAACCCGGAGGGATATCAGGTCATGGGATACGGCATCATTCCCTCGTCCGGGCTCGCCGACGGCGTGCTCAAGCCCATCGACCTGACCAACTTCGCCACCACGCCGCCGAAGCAGACCTCCAACGTCAAGTTCGTGGTGAACCTGGATTCCACCCAGACTACGCCGGCCCTGGCATGGGACCCCGCCAACCCGGTTGCCACGTCCAACTTCTCGACCAGCCTGTCGGTCTACGATTCCCAGGGCAATGCCCACACTGCCACGGCATATTTCCGTAAAACCGCCGATAACACCTGGGACTGGCACGTCATCCTTCCCGATGCCGTGGCCGGCACGCCGGGCAGCAGCACCAGCCCCATCGACGGGACCCTCACCTTCGATGAGACCGGTGCCCTCACCGGCCAGACTCCCCTGGCCAGCGCGGCCCAGAACATCACCTTCACGGGTGGCGTCGCCGCACCCCAGCCGATCTTCTTCGACCTGGGCGTCGGCGCCACCACCCAGTACGCCAGCGCCTCGGTGGTTTCCTCCCAGACCCAGGACGGCTACTACCAGGGTACCCTCACCAAGGTTACCATCGATGACAAGGGATACGTGAACGGCGTGTACTCCAACGGCCAGCTCCAGAAGCTCTACCAGGTGGCCCTGGCCAAGTTCTCCTCTACGGCCGGCCTGTCCAAGGCGGGAGGCACCCTCTTCGAGGAAACCCTCGAATCGGGACAGCCCCTGTTCTCCGACGCCAGCGCCCCCGGCGTCGGGAAAATCCTGGCCAACTCCCTGGAACAGTCCAACGTGGACATGGCGGCCCAGTTCGTCAAAATGATCACCACCCAGCGCGGCTACTCCGCCAACTCCAAGACGATCACCACGGCCGACGAGATGCTGCAGGAAGTACTCAGTCTCAAGCGGTAACCAGCCACTGGCCGCCCGGCGGGGGGAGAGCGCGTTCCTCCCCGCCGGGCGCAACGGTCCGATGTTTGCCGGGGCTTGTCGTTTTTTTGACGATCTGCCGGTTTTCGCGTGCCAGCCGGGGGCATCCAGCCCATTCCATCGCCGAATCTTTGCCTGCCTTGTCAAAAGTCCGACGTGGCTGCTTCCGTACCGGATGATTGCCGTATCTGCCCAATCCCGCGCTTCTCCGCATTAGTTACCAATATCAGGGTGTTTTTTCGCGTAGTATTCCATTGATGCCGTAAAGCAGTTTCTGGCATTTCGGTTGCAATAGCCGTAACGGTACGTAGAGTCCCAAGGATTTCAATCAATACAGAAGGAGGAGTCTGATGGCAGCGGACGAAAAGGCACCCGCCGAGGGTGTGCCAGAGGACAAGAAAAAGCTTTTCATCATCATCGGCGCTGCTGCCGTGGTGATTATCGCCCTTGCCGTAGTGTTCATGGGCGGAGGCAAGAAAGAAAAGGGCAAGGAAGGCGAGGCCGCGGCCAAGGTCGAGCAAAAGGCCGAGAGCGGCAAGGAGGGTGCGGCCGGAGCGACGACCACCGCGTTCGCGCTTGAGCCGTTCATCGTCAATATTTACGACGGCCAGGAACTGCGCTATCTCCGGGTAAAGGTCGAGTTCGAAACCGCTGCCCCGGACGCCAAGACGGAAATAGAGGCCCGTCAGGCGCCCCTGCGCGATGCCATTCTGGTTTTGCTCACCACCAAGACCCTCCAGGACATCCAGGACCTCCAGGGGAAAAACCAGTTGCGGGACGAAATCCTCGTGGCCGCCAACAAGATTTTGCCGCCAGGCAAGGTGAGCAAGGTCTATTTCACCGATTTCGTGGTCCAGTAGCCAACGGGACGTCAAGGGAGGCGGAGGAATCTCCATGGAGAAGATCCTCACCAAGCAAGAGATAGAGGCGCTGCTCGCCGCGGTGTTCGAGGGGAAGATCGAGCCCGACCGGGAACTGGCCAAGGAGCAGGGCGCCGCCCACTCCTACGACCTCTTCAACAGTGAAGCCCACAAGGGGCTCGTTCCCAACCTGGACATCATCTACGACGGTTTCATCCGCTACCAGCGGGGGACCCTGTCGAACCGGCTGGGGCGCATCGTCGAGATCAAGAAGCTCGGGGCCGGGTCGTACAAGTTCGACGACTTCATCCAGACCCTCCCTTCGCCGGTCTGCATGGCGATCTACAAGGCCGATCCGCTCAAGGGTGCGGCCCTGATCGCCTTCGACAGCACGCTCGTCTTCACCATCGTGGACTGCATCCTGGGAGGAACCGGCATGACGTCGGTCCAGACGAGCGCCAACCGGATGTTCACCTCCATTGAGCTGCGGCTGGTCCAGAAGATCGTTCAGGACATGCTCGTCGATCTGGAAAAGGCCTGGGCGCCGCTCTATGCGGCCAAGATGAGCCTGCTTCGGATGGAGATGAACCCGCGGCTCGTGAACATCGTCCCCCCCGAGTACCAGGTGGTGACCATGGAGATGGAGATCCAGATCGACCAGATCGAGGGTAAGATGGTCTTCGCCGTCCCCTACATGACCATCGAGCCGATTCGGGACAAGCTCAAGTCCGGCGCCCAGTTCGACCTCATGGCCATCGATCCCCAGTGGTCGTTCCGGTTGTCCAAGGAGCTGCTGGAGGCTCCCCTGGACGTGTCGGTGGAGGTCGGCGGCGCGGTCATCAGCCTCAACGACCTGCTCAGCCTGGTCCCCGGCGATACCATCATGCTTGATACCCCCTGCACCAGCGATCTCACGGTCAAGGTCGGCGGGGTGCCCAAATTCACGGGAATGCCGGGCATACGCCACGGCAACAAGGCACTTCAGATCACGAACGTCGTAGGCAAGGGAGAACAGCGGTGAGCGACCTCACGAAAGAAGAAACCAAAGACGGTGAACTGGACCGCAAGAACCTGGAGTTCATCCTCGATATACCGCTTCAGCTCACGGTGGAGCTGGGCCGGACCAAGATCCTGGTCAAGGACGTGCTCCAGCTCAATCAGGGGGCGGTGGTGGAGTTGACCAAGCTTGCCGGAGAGCCCCTGGACGTCTTCGTGAACTCCAAGCTCGTCGCCCGCGGCGAGGCGGTGGTGGTCAACGAGAAGTTCGGGGTCCGGCTCGTGGATATCGTCAGTCCCAACGAGCGGGTGGAGAAAGTCCTGTGAAACAGCAGGCGTCAGCCACGGCCCTGGCCCTGGCGTTCCCCGGCGTCGCCCGGGCCGCAGAGGCCGCCGGCGGAGCGAATTTCAGCTTCGCCACCGTGTTCGTCCAGATGCTGGCCTCCCTCGCCCTGGTGCTGGGACTCATCTATCTGGCCTATTACGCGGCGAACCGGTGGTTTAGGCCCGGCGTCCACGGCAAGGGAACCGAACGCCACATCCGGCTGGTGGAAACCCGCTACCTGGCGCCGAAGAAGTCGCTGGTCCTGGTGGAGGTGGGGGGCGAGTTTCTCCTGCTCGGCTCTTCCGGCGACAATCTCTCGTTCATCAAGCAGATAGACATCCTGGAGGAGATCGAGGTGCTCGACGAAACCGCCGGGCGCACCCCCCTCGCCACCCTTTTCCAGGGCAAGCTGGACGCGGTCACGACACGGCTCGCCGCCATGAAACAGGGGCGTGCCGATGCCCCCGAGCGCCGCGCCGGGGAAGGAAAAGCCTGAGCACCATGGACGGTGTCCCGATGTTCAAACGAATCCCTTTCATCGCTTTCTGCGTCGTCCTGCTGACCGCCTCGCTGGCGGCCGCCGCCGAGCCCCTGGCGCTGCCCAGCGTCAGCATCGGGGTGGGCAAGGCCACCAAACCGGGCGATGTGTCGGTGGTCCTCCAGATATTCTTCCTGATGACGGTGCTGTCCCTGGCGCCGGGGCTCCTCATGATGACCACCTCGTTCACACGGATCGCGGTGGTGCTGTCGTTCATGCGCCACGCCATCGGCACCCAGCAGGCGCCCCCCAACCAGATCATCGTCGCTCTGTCCCTGTTCCTGACCTTTTTCGTCATGGCCCCGGTCTGGCAGCAGGTGAACACCCAGGCGATCCAGCCTTACCGGACGGCCCAGATCACCCAGGACGAGGCCCTGAAGCGGGCGGTGGCTCCCATGCGGAAGTTCATGTTCTCCCAGACCCGCGAGAAGGACCTGGCCCTGTTCCTGAATCTTTCGAAGCTGCCGCGGCCCCGCACTGCCGACGACATCCCGACCCTGACCCTCATTCCGGCCTTCATGATCAGCGAGCTGCGGACCGCCTTCCAGATCGGCTTCCTGGTCTTCATCCCGTTCCTGGTGGTGGACATGGTGGTGGCTTCGGTCCTCATGTCCATGGGTATGATGATGCTGCCGCCGGTCATGATCTCACTGCCGTTCAAGATTCTCCTCTTCGTCCTGGTGGACGGGTGGGGGCTGGTGATCGGCTCCCTGATAAAAAGCTTTGGGTAGCGGAGGTTTGTCATGAGTCCCGATCTCGTCGTACAGCTTGCCCGCCGCAGCTTCGAGGTGACGCTGATGCTGGCCGCTCCCCTGCTCATTTCCGGCCTTGTGGTCGGACTTGCCGTCAGCATCTTCCAGGCGGTCACCTCCATCCAGGAGGCCACCCTTGCCTTTGCCCCCAAGATCATCGCCGTCATGGTCGCCCTGGTGATCTTTTTCCCCTGGATGATGAACTACATGAGCGACTTCACCCGGGAAGTCTACGCCCTCATCGCCACCATGCGACGGTGAGGACCGTCAGCTTCGGCGAGTGACAGCGCTCCGCCGGGACGCCGACACCCATGTTTCCACTGACCACACCATTCCCCACGGTCAACGACGTGGCCTTCTTCACCCTGGTGATGGGGAGGATGGCGGGCATCTTCGCAGCCATTCCCATTTTTGGCGGCCGGCGGGTGCCGACCCCCATCAAGGCGTTGCTCGTCTTCGCCATGACCATGGTCTGTTTCCCCATCATCAAGGGAAAGATGCCGCAGTTTCCGACCGACATGCTCTCCCTGGGGTTCCTCATGGTGCAGGAGGTGCTGGTTGGCGTGTCGCTTGGGTTGCTGTCCCTGATCATCTTCGCCGCCGTCGAGTTCGCCGGCCAGATCGCCAGCGTCCAGATCGGCCTTACCATCGTGACCGAGTTCGACCCGTCCCAGGGAGGCCAGTTGTCGATCATGTCGATCATCCTGGAGATGCTGGCCACGCTCCTGTTCCTCTCCCTGGGCATGCACCACATCTTCATCGGGGCGCTGGTCCAGAGCTACGACGTCCTCCCCCTGGGGGCGTGGCACATGAGCGGCGGGCTTCTCCAGTTCATCGTGACCACCATCGGCGAGGTGTTCGTCCTGGCGGTCCGGCTCGCGGCGCCGGTGATGGTCACGCTCCTGGCGACCAGTGTCATGCTCGGCATCATGGCCCGCTCGTTCCCCCAGATGAACGTCTTTTTCGTCAGTATGCCCCTGAACATCGGCATCGGGTTCATCATCCTGGGGCTTTCCCTCCCTCTCTTCCTCCACACCGTCCAGGGGCATTTTGGCATGCTCGACGAACAGCTCAAGACCATGATGAAGCTCATGGGCAAGGGATGAGGGCATGTCTGACGACAAACATTCGAAAACAGAAAAACCAACAGCAAAGAAGCTGGACGAGGCGAAAAAGAAAGGGGTTCCCCACAGTCGGGACCTGACCTCCACCGTAACCCTCATCGCCGCCATGGTTGCCCTGTACACCACCGGCGGCTTCATGTTTACCACCCTGAAGCGGACCAGCGGCGAACTGCTCGGCTCCATGGGAACGTTTCACCTGACCGAAGCAAGCGTCGAACATCTCCTCATCAAGCTGTTCCTGGTATTTCTCAGCGTGGTCATGCCGTTCATGCTGGTGGTGGTGATTTCGGGGCTCGCAACGACCATGGTCCAGGTGGGCTTCTCCATGAACAGCGAGCGGATCACCTTCAAGCTGGACAAGCTCAATCCGGCCACTAACGCAAAGAAGCTCTTCAACAAGGACTCCCTGGTGGAGATGCTCAAGGCCGTCCTCAAGATCGTCATTGTCGGCTACATGTCGTACAAGATCATGCGGGACGAGATGGACGGACTGCTTTTCCTGGCCGATACCGACCTGGCCGGGATCCTGGAGGTCTTCAGGCACCTGGCCTTCAAGCTGGTCATCCACACCTGCGGCGTGCTCCTGATCCTGGGGGTGCTGGACCTGGCCTTTGTCAAGTGGCGTTTCATCGACAATCTGAAAATGACCAAGCAGGAGGTCAAGGACGAGCACAAGGAGTCTGAGGGGGACCCGAAGGTCAAGGGTAAGATCCGTCAGATGCAGTTTCAGCAGGCCCAGAAACGCCTGCGCAAGGTGATTCCTACCGCCGACGTGGTCGTCACCAACCCGACGCACTACGCCGTGGCGCTCAAGTACGAACGCGAGACCATGGCCGCGCCGCTGGTGCTGGCCAAGGGCGTCGACCATATGGCCCAGACCATCAAGGCCATCGCCCGTGAGAACAACGTCATGCTCGTGGAGAACCGTTTCCTGGCCCGCGAGCTCTATGCCCAGGTCAAAGAGGGGCAGCCCATCCCCGAGAGCCTGTACACCGCGGTGGCGGAGGTGCTGGCCTATGTGTACAGCCTGAAGGGCAAGATATGAACCGGCGCCGCTCCCGCGGGCATGCGGGGTTCATGCGCCGGCCTGCGGGCCCTGCGGCTCACTGCCCATTCCCCTCCACAAACCTCCGGTAGACCCATCCCTCCACCGTTTTCCCGCCGTGCTGCCAGCGAACGCGCAGCCAGCGTCCCTGTTCCCCCAGCAGCTCCAGGTGTGTGCCGCTCCTCAGGACAGCCACCACCTTCGTGCGGGGTGAAGGCCCGCGCCGGGCGTTCACATACGTGTGCTCC
Organism: Geobacter sp. PheSNFMC; assembly: GCF_059620965.1. Taxonomy (NCBI): domain Bacteria; kingdom Pseudomonadati; phylum Thermodesulfobacteriota; class Desulfuromonadia; order Geobacterales; family Geobacteraceae; genus Geobacter; species Geobacter sp. PheSNFMC. Next base: position 23,561 of record NZ_JCAMRN010000062.1, on the reverse strand, counting down.
GGTCCGATGCGGAGCAAGGCCGGCGCGGCGGCCGCCGGAGTCGCGAGCGGTTCCGGCGGCTGCGGTGGCGGGGGCTGGACCACCGGCGGGACAGAGGCGTGCTGCCGGTCGGTCCGGTCGACGGCCGGTGTCTCCTCGAAGCCGATTCCCGGGGCCTGGGGACCAACCCGCTCCCCGGTGACGGTGGTGCAGGCTGCAAGAAAAGGGGCGGCCAGGGCGAGCGACGGAATCAGCATCCGCAACAGAAGCCGAATCAGGGTCATGGCACATTTCTCCTTTCAAGGAGGGAGGTTAACGCGCCGATGCCTCTCGCGTCAATGGTTACCATTTCACTACATCTCCCACCGCCACACTGTTCCGGCCATTCCCGGCGCAGGGCTCCCTCCCTCCGCCCCCAACGGCGCGTAGCGCTGTTTCTTACTGTCCATTGACAGCATGTACTAATAAATGATAATAAGTCTGCATTAAATGTATTGTGATTAATAAATTCCGCCTTGCTGTCCGTACCCTGTCCCTTTGCCATCGATCACAGCACCCCGGGAGAAGCCGATGAAGCGTCGTGCCGCTTTGTTGCTGAGTTGGTCTGTCGTTGCGTGCCTCTGCTCCTGTGCCTCGTCCCCGGAGATCAGGCCGCCGGTGGAGTGGGGGTTTGAAAGGGAGGCCATCCGCTTGAGCTTCACCGGGGACCCCCGGCTGAACCTCTACCAGAACAGCCCCCACGCCCTTGTGGCCTGTATCTATCAGCTCCGCGATCCGAACGCCTTCAACCAGTTCCGGAACGAAGCGGACGGTCCGGCGAAGCTGCTTGAGTGCAGCCGGTTCGACCCAGCCGTGGCAACCGCCGGGCGAGTCGTGATCCAGCCCGGCCAGGAACTGACCGAGGTCCTGGACCGGGCCGAAGGCGCCCGCTACATCGGCTTTGCGGCGGGGTACTTCCTGCTCGACAAGGAACGGTCTGTCCGGCTCTACCCCATTCCGGCCGTGGAAGAAACCGTGGGGTTCATCAGCCGGATAAAGCTCGCGAGGCCGGGGCAGGTCCATATCCGGCTGCACCTGGGTCCCCAGGAGATTCGGGATGTCAGGGAGGAGTCCCCGAAGCCATGACCGCCCATCCCCCCCTTTACTGGCACCAGGGGCTTTTTCTCCAGCCCCAGCATTTTCAGCTCCATGACCTGTCGGTCCAGGGGCGCCTCGATCCGCTTTTCCGGCATCTTCATCCCTATTTCTGGGGGGCGGGCGAGCTGGAGATCGAGGAGAGCGCCCTCGGCACCCGGGTCTTCTCGATCCTTGCCGGCTCGTTCCTTTTTCCCGACGGTACCTGGGCGGTCATCGGCGGGAACGCCCTCTGTGAACCCCGCTCCTTTGACGACTCCCGGATCGAAGGAGATCGCCCGCTCCTGGTGCACGTGGGGCTGCGTAAGTGGCAGGGCGCGGGAGAGAACGTCACTGTGGCGGAGCGGCTCGAAGGGCTTGCTGGGGTTGCCACCCGCTTTGTTGCGGCGGCCGAGCCGGATGAGGTCCGGGACCTCCATGCCGGCGGGCCGCCGGGGCAGGTGAAGCGACTGCGGCATGTGCTGAAGATCTTCTGGGACCACGAGCGGGAGCAACTGGGCGACTGGCACCTGATCCCCGTGGCCCGGCTGGAGCGCTTCGGGGGGCAGGTGCGGCTTTCCGGCCGCTTCATTCCGCCGTCCCTCTCCCTGGACGCAAGCGAGTCCTTGTCCCGCATCGTCCGGGAGATCCGCGACCAGGTGGCGGCCCGGGGCCGCCAGCTCGAGGAACACAAGAAACAACGGGGCATCCAGAACGCCGGATTCGGCTCCCGGGACATGGTCTACTTGCTGGCGCTTCGCTCCCTCAACCGGTATGTGCCCGGCCTCTTTCACCTGACCGAGGACCGCCAGGTTCACCCGTGGGACGTCTACGGTGCGCTGCGGCAGCTCATCGGCGAACTCGCCTCCTTTTCCGAGCGGGTCTCCGCCCTGGGCGAACTGGACGACGGCTTCCGCCTTCTCCCCCCCTATGACCACCGCAACCTGGGAGAATGCTTTGCCGCGGCCCGCGACCTCATCGCCCGGCTGATGGATGAGATCACCGCCGGTCCCGATCACGTGATCCGCCTCACCCACGACGGCACCTTCTTCAGTGCCGACCTTAAGCCGGCCGTCTTCGGGGCAGGCAACCGCTACTACCTGGCCCTGCGCACCTCCGCGGAGTCGGCGGAGTTTCTCCTGTCCCTTGAAACCGCAGCCAAGCTCAGCGCCCGCGAACACCTGCCGGTCCTGGCCGCCCGGGCGCTTCCCGGCATCGGTCTGAGCCACCTGCCGGTACCACCCCAAGAGTTGCCGCGCCGCGCCGATACCCATTATTTCGCCGTGGACTCAACCGGTGACCAGTGGCATCTGGTGGAGCGGGAGCATACCCTTGCCCTCCACTGGACCGGCGCCCCGGCCGACCTTGAGGTGGAGCTGATGACAGTGGTTCGGGGATAGGAAGGAAGCCATGCGCGAAGAACGCCTTCTGGAACGCATCCGCTCCCTGGAGCGGGATCCGTCGCGCCGCGGGGGGGGCGATCGCGGCCGCCTGCTGGATTCAATCCTGGCGCACATCCGCCGGATTCTCAATACGCGCCGGGGGAGCGTGCCCATCGCTCCCGACTTCGGCATCCCCGACATGCTCGACGTGCTTCAGAGCTACCCCGATTCGGTGCGGGAGATCGAACGGAGCATTCGCACCGCCATCCAGGGCTTTGAGCCGCGTCTCGCCGGCGTGCGGGTGACCTTCATCCCCCAGGAGGACGATGTGCTGGCACTCCGGTTCGCCATAGCCGCCCGGCTCGGCAGCGACGGCGGGGCGGTCCGCTTCGAGACGCTGGTGGATGTCGACGGGAAGATTGCGGTGAGACGCTGACCATGCCCGGAAAGAGAGAGCGAACACGATGATCACCCGTCACTTTCAGGAAGAACTTGTCCGGCTCAAGGAACTGGGGGCCGAGTTCGCCGCGGCCCATCCGGCGCTGGCGCCGATGCTCGGCGGTCCGTCGGCCGACCCGGACGTGGAGCGGCTTCTGGAGGGGGTCGCCTTCCAGACGGCCCTTCTGCGCCAAAAGCTTGACGATGATTTTCCCGAGGTGGTTCACGACCTGGTTCGACTCGTGGCCCCCCACTACCTGCGGCCGGTGCCGGCCACCACCATCGTCGCCTTCGAACCGAAGCCGTCACTGACGCGCTCCCGGCTGATTCCGGCAGGGGCAGAGCTCGCGTCGATCCCGGTGGAGGGAACCCGCTGCCTTTTCCGGACAACGAGCCCGGTGGAACTCCACCCCCTGGAACTTCTCGACGCAACCTTTGCCCAACCGGCGGGGAGCGCCCCGGCCGTAACCCTGTCCCTGTCGCTCACCGGGCTCCCGCTCGACCACTGGGAGCCACGATCGCTTCGGTTCTTTCTGGCAGGCGACCATGCCCGGGCAACGGAGTTGTTCCTGATCCTCTCCCGGCACCTGAAGCGGATCGTGATCACCGCGGAGGAGAGAGGGGCGTCGGCCAGCCTGCCCGCAGCCTGTCTTCAGCCGGTGGGCTTCAACGACGACGAGCACCTGATCCCCTGGCCCTCCCACGCCTTTCCCGGCTATCGGCTGGTGCAGGAATATTTTGCCGCGCCCCAGCGGTTCCTGTTCCTGGAGTTGACCGGCTGGGAGCGCTGGACCGCCCGCGGCAGCGGCTCGAGATTCACCATTACCTTCGAGTTGGGCGGACTCGTTCTCCCTCCGCCTCCGGTACGGCGGGAAAGCTTTGTCCTGTTCGCCTCGCCGGCCGTGAACCTCTTTCCCCACGATGCCGAGCCGATTCTCCTCGACCACCGGGTCGGGCGATACCCGGTGCGGCCCGCGGGCCTGGCGCCGGGGCATGGCCAGGTATATTCCGTTGATCGGGTGACCGGCATCGTCCGGGGGGCGGCAACGGAACGGACCTATCACCCCTTCGGGCAGTTCAGTGCTGACGCCGGTGCCCAGCCCACCTTCCATACCGCCGTATCCGCCTCGCCGGTCCGCGCCGGATTCGATGTGCATCTGGCCGTTGCCTACCCGCAGGGGGAAGGCCTGCCGGCGGCGGAGACGCTTTCCATCGCCCTTACCTGCAGTAACGGCCGCCTGCCGGAAAACCTGTGGCTCGGTGACCTGTGCGAGCCGACCTCCTCCTCTCCCGCGAGTGCCACCTTCCACAACATCACGCCACTTACCCCGGCGCTGCTGCCGCCACTGGGAAAAAATCTCCTCTGGCGTCTCGTTTCCCATCTGTCCCTTAACCGCCTCTCCCTGGCCAGCGCCGACAACCTCCGCACTCTGTTGGCGCTCTACCTGTTCGAAGAGGGAGGGGGCCGGGGTGAACTGGCCGCCAACCGGAAGCGGCTGGACGGGATCGAAGCGGTTATCGCCAAGCCGGCCGGCCGTCTCGTGGGGGGGCACCTGCTGCGGGGCAGCGAGATTGTCCTTACTCTGCGGGGGGACCACTTTGCCGGCCCGGGCGATCTGTTCCTCTTCGGGGCGGTGCTCGACCGCTTTCTGGGGGGCTATGCCTCGCTCAACAGCTTCACCCGCCTGACCGTTCGCGAAAGCGTTCGGGAAGAGGTGTACTCATGGCCCCCCAGGCTCGGTCATCGTCAGCTTCTCTAGAAACACAACTGTTCGAGCGGGGGCATGAGTTCTCCTTTGCCCAGGCGGTGCGCCTGCTGCGGCTTCTTGCGGCCCCTCAGGCGGGGGAGGACGTTCGCCCGTGCGGGGTGCGGGTCCGGCCCGAGCTTTCCCTTTCCTTTCCGGTTGCTGATGTGGCGCGGATCGAGCGGCAGGGCGACGGCTACCGGATAACGGCCCGCTTCCTCGGGCTCTACGGTCCGTCGTCCCCGCTCCCCACCTTCTACACCGAAGAACTGATGGACGAGGAGCGGGAAGACGGCTCTGCTTCGCGGAGTTTCCTCGACGTGCTGAGCCACCGGATATTTGATCTCTGGGTCGCCGGCGACGCCAAGTATTGCCTGTTCAACCGGGTTGTGGAGGACGGAAGCGGGGATGACCTCGAACGTCTTTTCTGTTTGGCCGGGCTCGACCTGGCCCAGGGGCAGACGACCCTGTCGGAGTCCGGCCGCTGGCTCCGCTATGCGGGGCTCCTGGGGCAGGTTCCCCGTTCTGCCCTGGGGTTGCGGACCATGGCCGCCGACGCCCTCGGCGTACCGGTTGAAGTCATCCCCTGCCAGCACCGGCAGGTGCCGATTCCCCCCGAACAGCGGCTTGCCGTGGGCGCGGCCGGGAGCAGTCTCGGCATCGACACGGTCGTCGGAACCGACCTGGATGACCGGCTGGGCATGTTCCGCCTGTGCCTGGGGCCCCTTTCCCGCGAACAGTTCGCGGATCTCCTCCCCGGCGCTCCTGGCCGCTCGACCCTGGAGCTGATCGTGGAACTCTACCTGGATGCCCCCCTCGCCTGGGACGTGGTGCTGACCCTGGCCCCGGGAGAGACCCCGGAAGCACGCCTCGGCGCTTGCCGGGGGGCACGGGTCGGATGGGACACCTGGCTCGGTGCCGCAGCCGGCGAAACCCTGTCTCGTGTTGTATTTCCCGGACATATTCCCTAAGGAGACCCTTCCGTGCTGACCGTTGACCTCACCGCTCTTCTCAAGCGACTCAACCCCCTCTGCACCCGGGCACTGGAGGGGGCCGCCGGACTCTGCGTGGCCAGGGGGCACTACGAAGTGACCGTGGAGCACCTCCTGGCCCGGTTGCTCGACGAGGCAGGGGGCGACCTTGTTGCCGTTCTGCGGGACTCTAGCATCGATGCCTCCCCGCTGAAGACCGGAGTCGTCCGGGTCCTCGACGAGTTGCCCACCGGCAACGGGGGGCGGCCGGTCTTCTCCCCGATTCTTCTGGAGTGGCTCCAGGCGGGGTGGCTCACCGCCTCCCTCGACCTGAACGAGGAGCGGGTCCGCTCCGGGGCGCTCCTGGCGGCGCTCCTGGCCCGGCCGCTGCGGTTCGCGGCGGGCCGCTACGTGGACCAGCTCATGCCCGTGGGACGGGAGGGGCTTCTCTCCGGCTTCTCGCGAGCTGTTTCCGGCTCGGAGGAGAATGCCTGCACGGGCGGCGATACCGCTTCCGTTACCGGGCCCGGCCGGGATGGCACGGCGCTTTCCCGCTTCTGCACCGACTTCACCGCCAGGGCGGCCGAGGGGGGCATGGACCCGGTCTTCGGCCGTGATCGGGAGATCGGCCGGATGATCGACATCCTGGCCCGGCGGCGGAAGAACAACCCCATCGTGGTGGGGGAGGCAGGGGTCGGCAAGACCGCCGTGGTGGAGGGGCTGGCACTCCGCATCGTTGAGGGGGAGGTGCCGGAGGCATTGCGGCAGGTGAGGCTCCTGGGGCTTGATCTCGGCCTGCTCCAGGCCGGGGCAGGGGTGAAGGGGGAGTTCGAGAATCGCCTGAAGAGCGTGATCGAAGAGGTGAAGGGGGCTTCCCGGCCAGTGATTCTCTTCATCGACGAGGCCCACACCCTGATCGGTGCCGGCAACCAGGCGGGCGGAGGGGACGCCGCCAACCTCCTGAAGCCGGCCCTGGCCCGGGGTGAGCTGAGAACCATCGCCGCCACCACCTGGAGCGAATACAAGAAATATTTCGAAAAGGATGCCGCCTTGGCCCGGCGCTTCCAGCCAGTGAAGCTGGACGAGCCGTCGGTGGAGACGGCGGTGCTGATCCTGCGGGGCCTCAAGGATACGTACGAGGCGGCCCATGGGGTCACCATCCGGGACGACGCCGTCCGGGCGGCGGTGGAGCTCTCGTCCCGCTACCTGTCGGGCCGGCAGCTGCCGGACAAGGCGGTGGATCTCCTTGATACGGCTGCGGCCCGGGTGAAGCTCCTGCTCACCGGCAAGCCGGGAAGGGTAGAGGAGGCGGAGCGCCGCATCCAGGCCCTGGAGCGGGAAGAGGCCGCTCTCCGCCGTGATCGGCTCCAGGGGCGGCTGGAGGACGAAGGCCGGCTGGCGGTGCTGAAGGATGAGCTGGCGCTGTTGCGGGAGGAGTTGGCTGCCGTAACGGCTCGCTGGCACCGGGAACGGGAGCTGGCCGGGGCGGTGGTGGCCCTGCGGAACGAAGCAGCGGCGGCCCGCGACCCAGGTGGGGACGCAGTGGGGTTGAAGATGGCGGAAACCGCGGCAATGCTGGCGGAAGTCCAGGGGGATGAGCCGCTGGTCAGGATCGAGGTGGACCCGGAGGTGGTGGCGCAGGTGGTGGCCGACTGGACCGGCATTCCCCTGGGGAGCCTCCGCAAGGACCGGACAGCCGGAGTGCTTGCCCTGGAAGAGGGCCTGCGCCGGCGCATCCGGGGGCAGGAGCCGGCGCTGGCCGCCGTGGCCGAGGTGCTCCGTTCCTCGGCTGCCGGCCTTAAGGACCCGCGCCAGCCCCTGGGGGTCTTCCTGCTCGTCGGCCCCTCCGGCGTCGGCAAGACCGAGACCGCTCTGGCCGTGGCCGATCTCCTTTTCGGCGGCGAGCGGTTCCTCACCGTCATCAACATGAGTGAATTTCAGGAGCGCCACACCACCAGCCGTCTCATCGGCTCGCCGCCGGGGTACGTGGGGTATGGCGAGGGGGGCGCCCTAACCGAGGCGGTCCGCCGCAGCCCCTACTCGGCGGTGCTGCTGGACGAGGTGGAAAAGGCCCACCCCGACGTCCTCAATCTCTTTTACCAAGTGTTCGACAAGGGGATGCTGGCCGACGGGGAGGGGCGGGTGATCGACTTCGCCAACACGGTCATCTTTCTGACGAGCAATCTGGCGGCGGATGTCGTCGTCTCGCGCTGCGCGGAAAATCCGCCGCCCACGACGGAGGATCTGGCCGCCGCCATCCGCCCCCATCTCGCGCGGCACTTCAAGCCGGCGCTCCTGGCCCGCATGACCGTGGTCCCCTACCTGACCCTGGCGCCGGACAGCCTGGAGGAGATCGTGAACCTCAAGCTCGGCCGGGTGGCGGAGCGGCTCCGGGAGAACAGCCGGACGGAGCTTGCGTGGACCCCGGCGGTTACGGCCCGGCTCGCTGCCCGTTGCTCCGAAGTGGAGAGCGGCGCCCGGGCCATCGACCATATCCTGCGCGGGACCCTCCTGCCGCTCCTCTCCCGGGAGATCCTGGCGCGGATCGGCACGGGAGAGGAACTGGAGGCAATCAGGCTCGATGCGGCAGCCGACGGTTCCTTTACCGTCGGCTGCGGGGACGGTGCGGAGTCCCGGTGACCGGAGGCGTCAAACGCGGTACTGCTCGATGCAGGTTTCGGAGAAGGTGTGGGAGACCGTGAGCATCCGTTCGCTGCCGTCAACCGTGACCTTGATCCGGCAGTCGCTGCCGGATTCGGCCCTGGTGTAGCGGAGGAGAACCTTTGCAGCGGTCTCAAGGAGGCTGTCGTCCACCGTTCCCATGAGGACGCCGAGGGGGCTTGAGCCGTCTACCCACCGGATGGCGGCTTCGCCCGGCTGGACATGGTGAGAGAGGAGCTCGTTCTCGGCTTCGTTGCGGCCGATCAGCACCTTGGTGCGGGGGCCGACGCGGAAGTGGCGCGCGACCTTGAGCAGGCGGAAATCACGCAGGTTGAGCTGGTCCGAGTGGTCGAAGACGTCCTTGACCTTTGAGACGAAGGAGACCTCGGTGAGAAGGCAGCCGCCGGCCGGGCACGGGTAATTCTTCACATCCAGATCCTCGGCCAGTTGCATCTGCTCCTTGCGCGAGCGTCCCTGGATGGCCAGGAGCTTTTCGCGGTCGACCCATCCCTCCCGTTCGGGGAGCGTCGGCTCGAAGTGCTTGGCCGAAAGGGGGCGCAGCAGCAGCCCCTCCAGCCCGCTTTCCCGCTCGATGACGCGGAGCGTGTCCCGGCGCTGGCTCATGGGGCGCTGTCCCAGCACCTCGCCGGTGATGACGAAATCGGCACCGCTTTCGGCCATGTACTCCTTTGCCTTGCGGAGCAGGAAGATGCGACAGTCCACGCAGGGGTTCATCCCCTTCCCGTAACCGTGCCGCGGCGCGCGGACCACTTCCAGATACTCGACCCCCTTGTGCATGACCTTGATGGGGATGCCGAATTCCTCGGCCACCCGAATCGCTTCGGATTTGCAGCCGGCGTTTTTTCCCGTACAGGTGCAGAAGGGAGAGGTGAAGTTGAGGGCCTCGACCTCGATTCCCTGCTCAAGCATGACCTTGACCGCAAGGGTAGAGTCGAGTCCCCCCGAGAGGAGGGCAAGGGCTTTTCTTTTCATGTCGTCTCCTGGGGCGCCATGACGGGCGTCGGCAAACGCGGAGCCCGTTACGGAACCTGAATTTTCACGAGGGTAGCACGGGGAAGCGAAAAAAGCAAAGGGTGCCGCGTCTGAAAATAACCCTCAAGTCGCGGCAGGTTCCGGCCGATGGATGTAGAGGGAGGAGCACCCATGGAAAGCATCGTCAAGGAAGGGTCCCTCGGGTCCATTCTCTTCAAATGCCAGATCATCAGCGAGGACGACATCCGTCGGGCGCTGGACGAGCAGGAGCGCACCGGCGGCCGTTTCGGCGAAGCACTGGTGGCCCTCGGCATCGTCGCCCAGGAGGACATCGACTGGGCCCTGTCCAACCAACTCAATATTCCTTACGTACGCCTCAAGCCGACCATGGTCGATCGGGATGCCGTAGCGTTGGTCCCGGCGGCCATGGCCCGGCAGCATAATCTCATTCCCCTGATCCGGGCCGGCGAGGAACTGAGCATCGCCATTGCCGACCCGCTCAACGTGGCGGCCGTGGCGGCCGTGGAAAAGGAGACCGGGTGCGCCGTGTCCGTTTCCGTGGCGCTCATCCGGGAGATCCGGGAGATGCAGGAGCGTTTCTACGGGCCGCCCGACACGGAGGAACGCCTGGGGTTCACATCGGCGGCGTTCCCACCCCAGGTCGTGGCCGCCATGAATCACGACCTGACAGGGGGGAAGTTCCTGGACTACCTGCTGTTGTTCGTGGCCCAGCAAAAGCTCTCCTCCCTCTCGCTCCACCCCCGGGGGGACAGGGTGTCGGTGATTGCCCGGCGCGGCGGCACCACGCGGGAAGTCGGGCAGCTTGCTCCCTCCCGCTATCCCGACGTGGCCATGCATGTCAAAAAACTCGCCCACATCGACGGGGCCCGGTTCTCCGCCCGGGGGGGGATATCCTTTGCCTTGAAGGGCCGCTCCATTCCCTTCCAGGTGACAGCCCTGCGGGGAGAAGGCGGTGATCACCTCACCTTCAGGATGACGGTGGCGGCATTGTTCCCGGCCTCTCTCGCCGACCTGGGGCTGACGGACGACCAGATCCGGCAGTTTGCCGATCTGGCGGCGGCCGGCCGCGGCATGGTGGTGACCGGAGCCCGGGACCGGGAGGTTCGCCGCCGGCTCACGGATCTCTACCTTCAGGAGCATGAGGCGGAGGGAAAGACCGTGTTGGTCGTCGGCAGTGGCGCCGGCACGGGAGAGCAGCGGTTCTCCCGCATTCCGGTGCCGTCCGACACTGACCTGAACGCCGTGGTTTCAGCCTGCCTGGAGCACGATCCGGATATCCTCGTCCTGGAGGATGTGAGTGATGGCCAGGCCTTTGCGGCCGCGTGCCGGGCAACCCTGCGGGGTAAGCTGGTGGTGGCGGGAATCGCCTGCGGCGACGCCGCCGGCGCCCTGGACCAGCTCATGGCCTTCCGGGACATGCACGTTCTCGTGCCCGCGTACCTGCGGGGAGTGATTACCTGTACGCCGGTCCGGCCCCTGTGCCCCGCATGCCGGCGGAGCGAGCCGTTTCCCGCAGCGGAGCGGGCGGCCCTGGGGATCGGTGCCGACGTCACCTCCTGCTGGCGGTCGGCGGGGTGCGAGTCCTGCGACCAGACCGGCCATGACGGCAGGCGCTACCTGCTGGATGTGCTGGTCCTGGACCACGACCTCCGGGAGCGGTTCGAGGCGGCCCGCAGCGGGGCAGAGGTGATCGAGCATCTGCGCGGACAGGGCTGGCGCGGGATCGCGGACGAGCGGCAGACCCTGCTGGCTGAAGGCACCATATCGCTGGAGGAGTATGCCTCCTCCCTGCACGGTTGACGGAGACGGTTTCATGGCACGTATCGACGCACTGTTCAAGCTGCTGAAGGAGCAGGGGGCCTCCGACCTCCACCTGTCGTCGGGGGCTCCGCCCATTTTCAGGCTCCACGGGGAGATGGCGCGGCAGAACTTCAAGGTTCTCTCCCACGAGGAACTGACGGCCATCCTCTATGAAATCCTGACCGACAAGCAGAAGGCCGATTTCGAGGAGCGGCGGGACCTGGACTTCGCCTATGCCATTCCCGGCCTGGCCCGGTTCCGGGGGAACTACATGATGACCCATCGGGGCATCGCTGCGGTCTTCCGGATCATCCCCAGCAAGATTCTCTCGGCAGACGACCTGGGCCTTCCCGACGGGGTCCGCCGCATGACCCAGTTCAAGAAGGGGCTCGTGCTGGTCACCGGGCCCACGGGGTCGGGCAAGTCCACCACCCTTGCCGCCATGATCGACCTCATCAACGCCACCCGCAAGGAGCACATCCTCACTCTGGAAGATCCTCTCGAATTCATCCACGAGAACAAGATGTCGCTCCTGAACCAGCGGCAGATCGGCGAACACTCTCTGAGCTTCTCCGCCGCCCTGCGCGCCGCCCTGCGGGAGGACCCCGACGTGATCCTCGTGGGCGAGATGCGGGACCTGGAGACCATAGGCCTCGCCATGAGCGCCGCCGAGACCGGCCACCTGGTCTTCGGCACCCTCCATACCAACTCGGCGGCCAAGACCATCGACCGGATCATCGACGTCTTTCCCACCGATCAGCAGGAGCAGACCCGGGCCATGCTCTCCGAATCCCTCAAAGGGGTAGTCTGCCAGCAGCTTCTCAAGACCGCCGACGGCAAGGGGCGGGTCGCGGCCCTGGAGATCATGCTCGGCACACCGGCCATCGCCAACCTGATCAGGGAGGGGAAAACCTTCCAGATCCCCTCCATCATCCAGACTGCCAAGCGTGACGGCATGCAGCTCATGGACCAGCACCTGCTGGACCTCTTCAAGACCAAGCGGATCACCGCCGAGGAGGCCTACCGCTGTGCCCAGGACAAGAAGCAGTTCGAGCAGTACCTGACGGAGAAGCCGGGGCAGTAGGGTGAAAAAAACCTTGCCAGAGCAGCAGGTCGCATGATATACAAATTGCTTCTTAGTCGGGGCGTAGCGCAGCCTGGTAGCGCACCTGCTTCGGGAGCAGGGGGTCGGAGGTTCAAATCCTCTCGCCCCGACCATAAAAAGATCAAGGGGTTACGGCAAACGCTGTAGCCCCTTACTTCTTTTGTGATCTCTCTGCGCAGAGCTTCTCGCTTCTTTCAGATCCGCCCGACAGCTACATCCCCCATCAACCTGCTTCTAAAGCCCTTGTTCCGTCCGACCGTTTCGGGCATCCCGCTCCGCATCGTTAAAAGGGTTGTCACCTGCGGGTCGAAATGCTACAAGATTTTATTTGGCGTCATTTCGCACGGTTCTGTCTGAACTCCATGGTTAACGGTGATCTTCACGATTTTCTTGCCGAGTTGGAACGGCTCGGTGACCTTCATCGGGTGGCGGCTGAAGTCGACCCGGTGCTTGAGGTGGCCGCCATCACCGACCGGGTGAGCAAGCTGCCGAACGGGGGGAAGGGGCTTCTTTTCGAGCGCGTGAAGGGCTCCCGCTTCCCTCTGGTCACCAACGTCTTCGGCTCGGCCGGACGGGTGGCAGCCGCCCTTGGCGCGGCAACCCTGGACGACTTGACGGCGCGGATGGACGGGCTCCTCGCCGCCGTGCCCCCCGCGAAAACGGCATCCCCCCTGGAGGCGATGGCCTCCCTGGCCGAGATGCGGCGCTTTGCCCCCCTGATCGTGGAGAAGGCGTCCTGCCAGGAGGTGGTGGAGGCGCCGGACCTCCTGCGCTACCCGTTTCCGCACTCCTGGCCCGGCGACGGTGGCCGCTTCATCACCCTTCCCCTTGTTGTTACCCGTGACCCGGAGACGAACACTCCCAACTGCGGCATGTACCGCGTGCGGGTGGTGGATGGAGCCAGCGCCGGCATCCGGTGGTATGCGGGGAAGGGGGGCGAGCTCCACTGTAGGCGCCATCAGGAGCGCGGGGAGCGGATGCCCGTGGCCGTGGCCATCGGCGGCGATCCGGCGGCACTCCTGGCGGCGATCCTTCCGCTTCCCGAGGGGTTCGACGAAATGCTCTTTGCCGGTTTTCTCCGGGGGCGCCCCCTGGAGCTGGCGCGCTGCCGGACCAGCGACCTGCTGGTCCCAGCCGGGGCGGAACTGGTCCTGGAAGGCTATGTGGAGCCCGGCGAGACGGTCATGGACGGCGCCTTCGGCAACCATACCGGCTTTTACGCCCCGGCGGCGCCGGTGCCCCTCATGCGGCTCACCTGCATAACGCGCCGTACCGATTGCATCTGCCCGGCCACGGTGGTGGGCCGCCCCCCCATGGAGGATTGCTATCTGGCCAAGGCGGCGGAGCGGCTCCTGCTGCCGGTACTCAGGATGCGCTGGCCCGAGATCGTCGACATCAACTATCCGCTGGAATGGATATTCAACGGCGGCGCTGTTCTTTCGCTGCGGGAATGCTCTTCCTCCCGGGTCCGCCAGATCGTCACGGAACTTTGGAGCTCGGGGCTTGCCGGACCCGGCAGGCTCCTGGTGGCGGTGGACGAGGGGACGCGGGTTGATGACCCTGCCGAGGTGGCTTGGCGGGTCATGAACGCGGTGGACTGGCGGACCGATCTGATCATTGCCGAGCGTGACGCCCCAGCCGCCTGGCCCGGCCTCGGTTCGCGGCTTGCCATCGACGCCACCCGATCCGCTGCCCGCCGCTACGGAGCAGAAGAACTCGTGCCGGACCGGGAGACGGCCCGGCGTGTGGACTCGCGTTGGAGGGAATACGGATTCTGATGATGTTCCGGCTTGGCTGGGGAATACTCGTATGCCTCTTTCTCGCCTTGGCAGCGGGATGCTATCACTTGCGGCTCGAGCCGGCTACGTTGCCGGTTCAGCGGGCCGTTACGGCCCGCGCGGCTGCCGATGTCTTTGATCGGGTGCGGGATGTTCTCGTCCAGGACGGATACGCGGTGGAGCGGGCCGAGAGGCGGGACAACGGCGAGGGGGGCGTCATCACCTGCGGATACCGTCACTTCTCGACCCGGGCCGGGGGAATTTCCCAGCCGGTCGGGGGGCGCCTCTACTATCACCGGTTGATGATCACCGTGAACGGCGGCGAAGAGGGGGCCGAGATCCTCATGGAATCCACCGGCCTGGAAATCCGTTCCAGCTACGTCTATGAGGAGGGGGGCGCGGTCCGTTCGTTTGCCAAGCGCTACCCCTACGAGCAGTATCCCGGCATGTTCGACCTGAAGGCGGTGGATCGCGAACTGGCGCGGGTGAGAGGGATGCTGGAGGCTGCTCTGCGGCAGGGGGAACGATGATGGTGAGCGAGGAAGGGCTGGAGAAGGGTATGTTTGCCAAGATCAGAGTATTTCTGGAGATGATCAAGTTTTCCCACACGGTGTTCGCCCTGCCGTTCGCCTTTACCGGCGCGGTGCTGGCGGCCGGCGGCATGCCGTCGGCGCACCAGGTGTTCTGGATTCTGATGGCGATGGTGGGGGCGCGGACCGCCGCCATGGGCATGAACCGCCTGATCGACGCCGAGATCGACGCCCGGAACCCCCGTACCGCGAGCCGCGCCATCCCGGCAGGGCTCATCGGCACGGGCACGGTGATCCTTTTCATCGTGCTCTCCATTCTGCTCATGCTCTACGCTGCCTGGCAGCTCAACCCGCTCTGCCTCTATCTTTCGCCCGTGGCCCTTTTCTTTCTGTGGCTCTATTCGTACTGCAAGCGGTTCACCTCCCTGGCCCACGTGGTGCTCGGCATCTGCCTGGCAGCCGCGCCGCTGGGTGCCTGGATCGCCATCAGGGGCACGGTGGAGGTGCCGGCGATCCTGCTGGGGCTCGCGGTCCTCTTCTGGGTGGCCGGGTTCGATATCCTCTATGCCCTCCAGGATCTGGACTTTGACCGCGCCAGCGGGCTCCATTCAATCCCGGTCCGGCTCGGGGTAAACGGTTCACTCTGGGCAGCCCGGGTCTTTCATCTGGTCATGCTGGGGCTCCTGGCCGGGCTCTACCTGAGCGCGGGGCTCGGCCCCTGGTTCCTGGCCGGCCTGGCCGCCACCATCACCATGCTCGGCTATGAGCACTGGCTCCTGCGCCACGGCGACCTGACCAAGCTCGATGCAGCCTTTTTCACCATGAACGGCTACATCAGCATCACGCTGTTCGTAGCAACCCTGGCCGATGTGCTGGCGGGACGGGGGGGCGCATGAGCGGGCGGCACGTGGTCTTGGCCATCACCGGCGCATCCGGCGCAGTGTACGGGCTTCGCCTGGGGCGTGAGCTCCTGGCTGCCGGTTGCCGGCTCACCCTCCTGATCAGCCGGCCGGGCTTTACCGTCATTCGGGAAGAGTGCGGCCTCGATTGGGGGGATTGGCCCCATGAGACCCTGGCCGCCCTGGAGGAGTACTTCCGGCCCGCCCCGGGGATGCTCGCCTACCATGCGGAGGACGATCTCATGGCTCCGGTGGCGAGCGGTTCCCGTGCGCCCGACGCCATGGTCGTTTGCCCCTGCTCCATGGGGAGCCTGGCCCGGATCGCGGCGGGCCTTTCGAGTACCCTCCCGGAGCGGTGTGCCGACGTGACCCTCAAGGAGGGGAGACCCCTGGTGCTGGTGCCGCGGGAGACCCCCTTGTCGGCCATCCACCTGGAAAATATGCTGAAACTGGCGCGGCTCGGGGTGCGGATCGTGCCGGCCATGCCCGGTTTCTACCACGGACCGCGCACCCTGGACGACCTGGTCGGTTTCGTGGTGGGCAAGGTGCTGGACGCACTTCAGATTCCCCATGAGCTGTTCACCCGCTGGGGTGACGCATCCCGGGTGGAGGAGTGATGGGATGAGCATTTCATTGGCGACACTTAGCGACAGGGTCCATGGCGGCGAACGGATCAGCGACGAGGAGGCACTGTTCCTCTTCGAGAGCCGCGACCCCCTGGCCGTGGGAGAACTGGCCGCGGCCGTGAACCGCCGCCGCAACGGCGACCGGGTCTTCTTCAACGTGAACCGGCACATCAACCACACGAACATCTGCGTCAACCGCTGCTCCTTCTGTGCCTTCTACCGCGCCGCCGACGAGCCCGGGGCATACCTCTACGACCTGGAGGAGATCCGCAACCGCGCGGCCGAGGCCCATGCCCAGGGAGCCACCGAGATTCACATCGTGGGCGGCCTCCACCCCGATCTTCCCTTCGACTTCTATCTCGCCATGCTCCGGACCGTTAAGGAGGTCTCTCCGGACCTCCACGTGAAGGCCTTTACCGCGGTGGAGATCGAGTACCTGTCGCGGC
This sequence comes from Geobacter sp. PheSNFMC, assembly GCF_059620965.1. Classification (NCBI taxonomy): domain Bacteria; kingdom Pseudomonadati; phylum Thermodesulfobacteriota; class Desulfuromonadia; order Geobacterales; family Geobacteraceae; genus Geobacter; species Geobacter sp. PheSNFMC. The sequence continues at coordinate 7,074 of NZ_JCAMRN010000062.1, read as the reverse complement.
TCGCCGGCCTTTCGACGGCCGAAACCCTGGCCGTGCTGAAGGAGGCGGGACTCGGCTCGCTCCCCGGCGGCGGGGCGGAAATCTTCGCCCCGGCCGTGCGCAACCGGCTCTGTCCCGAGAAGATCTCCGGCGACAAGTGGCTGGCCATTATGGAGGAGGTCCACCGGGCCGGGCTCAAATCCAATGCCACCATGCTCTACGGCCACATCGAGAGCTACGCGGACCGCGTGGACCACATGCGCCGCCTGCGTGAGCTCCAGGACCGCACCGGCGGTTTCCAGGTCTTCATTCCCCTGGCTTTCCAGAAGGAGAACAACCCCTTGGGGCACCTGAAACGCCCCGGTCCCGGAGGGGTCGATGCCCTGCTCACCCTGGCCGTGGCCCGCATCTACCTGGACAATTTCGCCAATATCAAGGCCTACTGGGTCATGCTCGGGGTAAAGATCGCCCAGACCTCCCTGGCCTTCGGGGTGAACGATCTGGACGGCACGGTGGTGGAGGAGAAGATCGGCCATGATGCCGGCGCCGCTTCCCCCCAGACCATGGGGCGCGACGAAATCGTCTCCCTGATCCGCACGGCCGGCCGGGTGCCGGTGGAGCGGGATACACTGTACAATGAACTGCGGGTGTACTGATGCCGATACGTGCCATGGAAAAAGCCGCCGCCGGGGAACTCCTCACGCGGGCCGAAGCGCTCAGCCTCCTGACGGAGGGGGATCTCCTCGCCCTGGGCCGGCTCGCCGATGCTGTCCGCCGGAGGATGCATCCGGAGAATCTGGTTACCTTCGTGGTGGACCGCAACGTCAACTACACCAACGTCTGCGAGTCCAAGTGCAAGTTTTGCGCGTTCTACCGTGACGAGGGAGCTCCCGACGCCTATCTGCTGGCCGAGGAGGCCATCTTCGCCAAGATCGCCGAGCTGGTGGACCACGGCGGGACCCAGCTCCTCATGCAGGGGGGGCTCCATCCCCAGTTGGGGATCGACTGGTTCGAGGACCTTTTCCGGGGGATCAAGGCCCGCTTTCCGCAGGTACAGAACCATTCACTCTCGCCGGCGGAGATCACCCAGATCGCCACGGTTTCGAAGCTCACCATCCCGGAGACGGTGCGCCGGCTTCGGGAGGCGGGGCTCGACTCCATTCCCGGCGGCGGCGCCGAGATCCTGGTGGACAGCGTGCGGCAGGAAATCTCGCCCCGCAAGATCGGCTGGGAGGGCTGGGCCGCGGTCATGAGAGAGGCGGCCCGCCAGGGGATGGCCACAACGGCCACCATGATGTTCGGCAGCCGCGAGACCCCCGAGGACATCGTGGAGCACCTCTTCCGCGTCCGGGAGCTCCAGGCCGCCGGAGGGTCCTTCACCGCCTTCATCCCCTGGACCTACCAGCCGGGCAACACCGAGCTCGGCGGCACGGGGGCCACCGGCGTGGAGTACCTGAGGGTCCTGGCCCTGTCGCGGATCGTCCTCGACAATATTCCCAGCATCCAGGCCAGTTGGGTGACCCAGGGCGCAGCCATGGCCCAGGTGTCGCTCTTCTTCGGCGCCAACGACCTGGGCGGGACCATGCTGGAGGAGAACGTGGTGGCCGCGGCCGGCTGCACCTTCCGCATGAGCCGCGAGGAGATGGTGGAGCTCATCCGTGAGGCCGGGTTCCGGGCTGCCCAGAGGACGACGCTCTATTCGATAATCCGCGAGTATTGACCTGAATAAGCAGTTGAAACACAGAGCAACAGAGCAAAATCTGGAAGAGCCTCCGTTCAAGTTCAACTTCGCCTCTTGATGGCATAAGGCAGAATGTTACCGACGCGCTGAATTCTCTGCTACCCTGCGTTATTGCCGCAGTTTAATCCCATGACTGGAGTTTTCCTTGCCTCTGCAACCCGCTTCACCCGAGATCATCACTACCGTTGACGGAGTGCGCCGTCTTGCCGACCGCCTCGGGCGCGAGCCCATCGTGGCCTGCGACCTGGAAGCCGATTCCATGCACCACTATCAGGAGAAGGTCTGCCTGATCCAGTTCGCGGTGCCCGGCTACGCCGCCATCGTCGACCCCCTGGCCGCACCGGACATTTCCCCGTTGGCTCCACTGTTTGCGAACGCCGCCATCCGCAAGGTCTTCCACGGGGCCGACTACGACATCCGCTCCCTCCACCGGGATTTCGGCATGAAGGTGAACAACCTTTTTGACACCATGATTGCCTGTCAGTTGCTGGGCGAGCGGGAGTTCGGCCTGGCCGCCCAGTTGCGCAAGCGATTCAGCGTGGAGTTGGACAAGCAGTACCAGCGGGCCGACTGGAGCAGGCGCCCCCTCACGCCAGGGATGATTGAGTATGCCGTGAAGGACACGACGCTCCTGATCGAGCTGTACCGGCAACTGGCGACCGATCTGGAGGCAAAGGGGCGACGCGGCTGGGTGGAGGAAGAGTGCGAGCTGCTGTCGCGGGTGAGGGTGACGGAGCGGGGCGACGAGCCGTTCTTTCTCCGGTTCAAGGGGGCATCCCGGATGGATGGCCGGACCCTGGCGGTTCTGGAAGAACTCCTGGCATTCCGTGACGGACGGGCCCGCCAGGTGGATGTGCCGCCGTTCAAGGTGCTGGGGACCGATACCGTGCGCGAGTTGGCCGAGCGGCGGCCCCGCCTTCCGGAAGAGCTGCAGGGAATTACCGGACTTACGGACAAGGTCGTGGCCCGCCACGGCGAGGGGATTCTGCGTGCCATTGAGCGGGGGTGCGCGGTGCCGGAGCAGCAGTTGCCGGCGTATCCGCGGGAGGAGCGCCGCAAGATGGAGCGGGGGGAAGAAGAGCGGCTGAAACGGCTCAAGGAGTGGCGGACCGAACAGGCGGGCCGGCTCGGCATTGAGCCGGGGTACATCGCCAACAACGCCCTGCTGGAGCTGGTGGCCATCCAGGCCCCCCGCACCATGGGGGGCCTGGATGGCCTGACCCCCATGCGCTGCTGGCAGCGGAGCGAGTTCGGTGAACAGATTCTGTCTGCCGTGGCCCCGAGGCGCTGACGCTACCTACTTTTTCCCCTCCTCTCCGGCATCGTCGTCGAAAAGGGAGTCAAAATCGCTCCCTGGAAAAGTATCAAGCCCCGCCTCCGGCCCCTTGGGGACGGCGGGCGGGGTCTCCGTCTTTGCCTCTCCCTCGTCCCAACTGAAGCTTTCCAGGTCAAAGTCACCGGATGCGGCCGGCTCCGCCGCGGGTGCGGACGTGTCTCCGAATCCGCCGAAGCTGTCGGTCGGCACGTCCCAGGGGCTCTCCATTTCCTGGACCGGCGCGGCCCCGGCGGTGGTTGCCGTGATTTCGCTGCTGTCGCCGGTCTCCAGGAGCGCGGCGAAATCTGCGGTGCCGGCAGTGGCGTCAATGGGTGAGGGAGCAGGGGCGGCGGGTGCCGCTGGGGAGGCGCCAAAGGAAACGTTGCCCAGGTCAAGCTCGTCGGCTGCCGGTTCCGTCGGTGATGACGAGAGCCCCAGGTCAAGGTCGGAGAAGATGTCGTCGCCCGGCTTGAAGGACTCCGGTGTGGCCGGAATCTCCCAGGTGAAGCTTTCTTCGGCGTTCGCAGCACGTGCTGCCGACGGCGCTGCAACAGCGGCGATTGGTGCCGCTGCGGTCAGTCCCGCCAGGGGGAGCACCACGGCCCGGATGCCGTGTGCCTGCTTGAAGGCGGAGAGGTCGTGGCTACACTTCTTGCACGTGTCGAGGAATTCGAAGCTGTTGTAGCCGCACTTGGGACATTTCATCGTGGGAACTCCTTGTGCGGCCGGCTTCGATGCTGGCCGCTATGGTATCGGTTGCGCCGGGGCGGGCCAAGGATGGGGCTGGCCGCCCAGGTCTCCGTATAGGTATTGCAGTATCGCCACCAGGGCGATGCCGGCGGTTTCGGTTCTGAGAATCCGACGGCCGAGGGTGACGGGAACGAACCCCGCTTCCCGGGCCTCGGCTGCCTCGGCCGCCGTGAGTCCTCCCTCGGGGCCCACCACCACGGCGATGCGTCTCGGCGCCGGCGTTGCGGCCAGGACTCCGGCGAGGGTCGTGGTCCGTTCGTCCTCCCAGAGCAGAAGCTTCAGGTCGTGGTCCGTTCCCCGAACCGCCTCGGCCAGCCCCCGCGCCAGTTGTACCCGGGGTACCGCCGGACATCCGGCCTGGCGGGCTGCCTCTCCGGTCACCCGTTGCCAGCGCCGCAACCGTTCCTGCTCCCGCTCCGGCGAAATGCGGGGCACCGAGCGCTCGGCCAGGAAGGGGACCACTTCGGATACGCCGAGTTCAGTGGATTTCTGCAAGATGAGTTCCATCTTGTCGCCTTTGGGCAGACCCTGGCAGAGGGTGAGCCAGAGGCCGTCTTCATCCCCCCTGACCTGCCGCCGCTCGCTGATGATCACCGTCAGGCTGTCCCGCTCCACGGCCGTGATGACTCCCGTGCATTCGATCCCTTTCCCGTCCGCGAGAATGACCTCAGTGTCAATTTTCAGACGAAGCGACCGGGCCATGTGACGAAAAAGGTCTCCCCGCACAACCACGTTTTTACCCGACAGATCCAGGTCCGTGTCGATAAACCGGCGCATGCTCATCCCCTGTTCCGGTATACGAGACAACTCCATTCCCCTTCCCGGGAGGTTGCCACCAGGGCGAGGCCGCTCCGGTCGAACCCCTCGACGACAAAGGTTTCCCGCTCCGTGAGGATGCCCGAAAGGATCAGGTGCCCGCCGGCAGCGACCTTTGCGGCCAGGTCCCCGGCCATGCGGACCAGGTCTTCGGCCAGGATATTGGCGAGCACCACGTCGAAGCGTCCCGGAATCAGGGCCAGGGGGGTGGTGACCAGCTCCACCTCCACGCCGTTGAGGGCGCAGTTCTCCCCGGCCACGATCACGGCGTCCGGGTCGATGTCGGTGCCGATCACCTGTCGCGCCCCCAGTCGGACGGCCGCGATGGCCAGGATGCCCGACCCGGTTCCCACGTCGAGCACCCTGTCGGGGCATCCGAGCGTTTCCAGGGCCTCCAGGCAGAGTCGCGTGGTGGGATGTGTGCCGGTGCCGAAGGCCATGCCGGGGTCCAGTTCGATAACCCGGTCTCCCGGTTCGGGGGTGAACGGCTCCCAGGTGGGCTTGATGACCAGGTGACGGCCGATGCGGGTGGTGACGAAATGTTGGCGCCAGCCGGTGGACCAGTCCTCGTCGCGGATGAGGGTGACGGTGGGGGTGGGGATGGGGGCGCCGCCGAAGGCGGTCGCGTTGTCGCCGAGGAACCGCTCGATCCGGGCGAGCTGCCCGGCCATGTCCGTTGCCGGGTCGAAGTAGGCCCGCACGGTGGCGGTGTCCGGCTCCTCGATGCCGTCCAGGGTGAAGGTGTCAAGTGCCCGGTTGTCGATGCTGACACCGTTGCCGGAGAGTTCCACGAGAAAATCGGCCAGCAGGTCCACCAGTCCGGCCGGGACCTGGCAGCAAACTTCGGCCCATTGTTTATCCATGCCTATACCTCGGTATGTTTGTGTCTGCCAGGGGCGGCAAGGTGTGCTAAGGTAGCAGAACTAAAAGATTATGACAATAAAAACCTTGACAAACCGTCCGGCCCGGGTTTTAATTCTCATTAAAATAGATTCGGTGGTTCCCATGGACTTGGAGCGGATAAAGAAGGAACTGATCGCCTTTGTCGACGCCCGACGCGACGATTTCATCCACGTGTCCGAGGAGTTGTTCCACAATCCCGAAACCGGGCTCAACGAGGTGCGAAGCGCGGCCCTGCTGACCGATCGTCTCGAAGCCGAGGGGTTCCGGGTAGCCCGCGGGGTGGCGGGGCTGCCCACGGCGTTCCGGGCCGATTCCGGCGAAAAGGGGCCGGCCATCGGCATCATCGCCGAGATGGATGCCCTGCCCGGGCTCGGCCACGCCTGCGGCCACAACGTGATCGCGGCGGCAGCCCTGGGCGCCGCCATTGCCCTGCGCCGCGTGCTTCCCGCCGACGCGGCGCGCCTCGTGGTCCTGGGCACGCCAGCGGAGGAGATCGGGGTCGGCAAGGTTGAGATGATCCGGCACGGGATCTTCGACGATGTGGAGTTCGCCATGATGGTGCACCCCTCGTCCCGGCGATACGTCATCAAGCACTACCTGGGGCTTGCCAAGATCCGGTTCGTCTTCCTGGGCAAACCGGCCCACGCCGCCGCCTATCCCGAAGAGGGGATCAATGCCCTGGACGGTGTGATCCAGCTCTTCAACGCGGTCAATGCGCTGCGCCAGCAGCTCCGACAGGACGTGCGGGTCCACGGCATCATCACCGACGGGGGCGTCGCGCCGAACATCATCCCCGAGAGGGCATCGGCGTTTTTCTACGTGCGGGCCGACGACATGGCGGAACTGGAGCGGGTCCAGGAGCGGGTCATCGCCTGTGCCCGGGGTGCCGCCACCGCCACCGGCTGCGGGCTGGAGATCGAGGAAGACCCGCGGGTCATGGCTCCCCTGAAGGTGAATTACCGTTTTTCGGACCTCTATGCCGAACAATTGGCATATCTGGGGCTGGAGCTCTCCGAGAGCAGGCCCGACCGGAACAAGGGGTCGTCGGATATCGGCAACGTCTCCCAGATCATGCCGACCATCCATCCCCACGTCCCCATCGGGGAGGGGATCAATATCCACAGTGACGCCTTTGCCCGGGCCACGGTCTCGGCCCGGGGAAAAGCCGCCGTCGTGGAAGGGGCCACCGCCCTGGCCCTGACCGCTGCCGAACTGATCGCTCGCCCGGAGCTGCGGGAAGAGATCCTTCGGGAGTTTCGCGGCTGAGACCCCTGCAATCCCCTCATCCGCTCGCGCCTGGGGGAAAAAGGAAAAAGCCTCAGGGAGCGGTCATTTTTTTGCCTTGCGGAAAAAAGATGGTATACCTTAATGAAAAATCGTTCGAGTCGGTGCCGGGACTGATATGAAGAGGAGCATCAAGCACATTTATCTGCTGTCTGATGCCACGGGTGAAACCGTGGAGCGGGTCGTGCGCGCCGCCCTTTCCCAGTTCCGGGACGTGGAGGCGCGCTTCCACCGGGTGACGCGGATCAGGAGCCGCGAGGATGTGATCTGGGCGCTGGGGGAGGTG
>NZ_JCAMRN010000061.1:0-23194 GCF_059620965.1 Geobacter sp. PheSNFMC | reverse complement strand
ATTGGCGAAGGTCAGTTCGGACACGCGGGGCTGAAGCTCGGCGAACAGGGCGTCCAGCAGCGGCTTGTCCGCCAGGGCAAGGGGGCGGGAGTCGGGGTGGCGGGGAATCTCCATGGCGTTCTCCACCCTAGAGCAGGATCACCAGCACCACCCCGCCGGCAATCACCGACAGGTTGCACGCCGCTGAAATCCCGTGAAGCTTCGAAAACTCGCGCCTGAGAGGATGATCCTTGGTGGTGGTTTCGAAGGAGGGAATCTGACGCTTGAGCTCCGCGGCCTTCGGCTCGACATGGAATGCCTGGAATGCCGTGACGGCAAGCATCACTGCCATCAGGGCCGCGGCCGGAATCCAGCTCTTTCCCCTGACGACCAGGAGCGCCACCAGGGCCACGGCGCCGCAGGCGAGCCCCCAGCGAAAGTAGCCCGGGAAGAGATAGCCAACGATGCGCCCGGCCGCGTCGCGGCTCTCGGAACGGAAGATGATCGGGGTCAGGATAAAGGTGAACAGGGCGGCGCCGCCGACCCACAGGGCGACGGCCAGGCGGCAGAGCGCGGAAACAAATGACACGGTAAACCTCCCTTACGGTGCTGGTATGCTTTTTCGGATCCCGAATCCCGAGTCCCTGCCTTTCACGGCGTTTCCCGGTCCCCGAGGGCGAAGCGCTCGATGATCCACCGGGCAATGCTGCGGTGCTGTGGGAGCGAACCGGGCATCCGGTCCACGCTGAACCACCTGGCATCCTCGATTTCATCGGGATCGACCCGGATCTCGCCGCCTGCGTATTCGGCCACGAACCCGGCCATGAGCTGGCTCGGGAACGGCCAGCACTGGCTCCCCACGTAGCGGATGCCGGCAATCTCAACCCCGGCCTCTTCCCGCACTTCGCGGCGGGCACACTCCTCCAGGGATTCGCCGAAATCGAGAAAGCCGGCCACGAGGCTGTAGCGCCCGGGCGTCCACTCGGGCTTGCGGACCAGGAGGAACTCGTCTCCCCGCCTGACAAGGATGATGGCGCAGGGATGGATGTGGGGAAAGTGCTCGGTCCGGCACGAGGGACAGTGCTTGCCCCATCCGCCGGCAAGGCGTTCCGTGGCACCGCCGCACCGCGGGCAACGGGTGCTGGAGCGCTCCCAGTGCAGAACCTGCTGGGCAATGCCACCCAGGGTCAGGGTCACGTCATCCAGACACTCCCCGCCTGCGTTGAATGGTTCAGCAGCCAGATGCGGCGGCAGCTCCGTCCGGGCGCCGACGCGGACGGCCCTGACCGGCATCCCCTGCCAGCGGCCCATGAGAACAGGCTCGGACTCGACAAAAAGCCCTTCCGGCAACGTCCCGCAGGGAAGCGCCAACCGGCCGCCCTGAGCGGCAACGACCAGCGAACCTCCGCGCAAAATGGCCCAGATGCCCGGTGAGTCGTCATCGGGGATGCCGGGATGGAGCATGTCGAAGCTGTCGCCGAGGACCGCCGCGTTGAAGGGGAAATTGACCGTATCGGGATAGCGCATGGGGCCTCCGGAGGCTGTAGAAGGGGGCGTCTCCGCAACCGGCGCCGTGACGCGGGGACTGGCGGCGCGCCGTCTGCGCCCCCGCAGACCGTTGCCTGCGAACAAGCTCTAATGATACCTGCCCCGCCGCGCCCGCGCAACCGTGAACTGTGCGGGTTGTTTCGCCTCCTCAGGGATTTCCTGGCTTGCGCGGCACGACATGGAGCCGGTATACTTCCCCTACGCCACCCACTAAACACTTTGGCAACAAAAAAGCATCAAGCAACTATGGAAATCTCCATGACCGAAAACAGGAACACGTCCGAAACCTTGCCGTTGCTGGTCATAGGGACGGGAATCCTTGCCGGGCTCTACCTGACGAGCTTTTACAGCTTCATTCTGTTCCATGTGCTGGTTGAGCTCTTCTCCGTGGTCATTTCGGGCGGGATATTCGTCATTGCCTGGAACTCGCGCCGCTTTGCAGCCAACGGGTATCTGCTGGCCATCGGCATCGCCCACCTCTGCGTCGGCGGCATCGACCTGCTGCACACCCTCGCCTACAAGGGCATGGGGCTCTTCCCCGGCTTCGACGCCAATCTCCCCACCCAACTCTGGATAGCAGGACGCTACCTGCAGAGCGCCTCGTTCCTGCTGGCCCCCTTTTTCATCGGCCGCCGGCTTCTGCCGCACACCCTGCTGGCCGCATACCTGGCCGTCACCTCGCTGACGCTCGCCGCCATCTTCGCCTGGCAGGCCTTTCCCGTCTGCTTTGTGGAGGGGGTCGGCCTCACCCCATTCAAAAAAGTCAGCGAATACATCATTTCCGCAACCTTCGTGGCAGCCCTGGCCCTGTTGAGGCTCAAGCGCAGGGCTTTCGACCGCCGGGTCGCCAATTATCTGTCAGGGGCCCTCGCCCTCATGGTGGGAGCCGAACTGGCCTTCACCTTCTACATCGACGTCTTCGGCCTGAGCAACCTGGTCGGCCACCTGTTCAAGGCAGCGGCCGTGCTGCTCATCTACCGGGGACTGGTCGAAACGGCCCTGACCCGCCCCTACGACATCCTGTTCCGGGAACTGGCGGAACGGGAAGAGGCCGTGCGGGAGTCCCACCAGCGCATCTCCGCCATCCTCGAAAGCATTACCGATGCATTCTTTTCACTGGATCACTCATGGTGCTTCACCTACCTGAACGGGGAGGCGGAACGGCTGCTCGGGCGCACCAGGGGCGACCTGCTGGGGAAGAGTATCTGGGAGGAATTCGCAGCTGCCTCGGGCACCAGGTTTGACGTGGAGTACCGCCGCGCCGTGGCGAGCGGAGCGACCGCCACGTTCGAGGAGTACTACTCTCCCCTCGCCCGCTGGTTCGAAGTTCACGCCTACCCCTCGCGGGACGGGCTCTCGGTCTTTTTCCAGGACATCACCACCCGCAAGCGGGCCGAAGCCGAACTCCGCGCTTCGGAGGAACGCTTTGCCAAGGCCTTCAACACCGCGCCCACCATCATGATCATCGCATCCCTTGCCGACGGACGGTATCTGGAGGTGAACGGGGCGTTCGAAAAGGCCCTTGGCTGGCGGAAGGAAGAGGTGCTCGGCCGCACATCGTACGATCTCGGCATCTGGATTGACAAAGCCGAGCGCGAAGATGTGCTGCGCGAGGTTACCGGGCAGGGCTCGGTCCACGACCGGGAAATCGTGTTCCGCAACAGGAACGGTGAAACGATCATCGGACTCTACTCGGGCGTCATTATCGAACTGAACGGCGAGCAGTGCCTGCTGAGCCTTGTCCGGAACATTACCGCCCGCAAGCGGGCCGAGCAGCAGGTCGTCATCCTCAACAAGGAATTGGAGGCCCGGGCGGAGGTGCTGGAGGAAACCAACTGCGAACTGGAGGCGAGCGTCGAGCAACTGGAAGCGGTAAACCGCGAACTGGAGGCCGCCAACGAGGAACTGGAGGCGTTCAACTACTCGGTATCCCACGACCTGCGCCGCCCCCTCACCAACATCAACGGGTTCTCCCAGCTCATTCTGGAGTTGTACGGCGGTCAACTGGAAGATCAATGCCGCGATTTCGTCCGCAGCATTTACGACGAAACGCGCAACATGGACCATCTCATCGGAACCCTGCTCAACTTCTCCCGGATCACGCGCTGTGCCATGAAGCCCGAAACGGTAAACCTGAGCACCATGGCCCGTCAGATAGCCGAAACCCTGAGGATGGGCGAGCCGGAGCGCAGGGTCAGCTTCCATCTGACCGAAGGGGTGACGGCCCGGGGGGACGCGGGGCTACTCCATGTCGTACTGGACAACCTGGTGGGAAATGCATGGAAATACAGCAGCAAGCGCGCTGATGCCCGCATCGAGTTCGGCGTGACCGGCAGAAGCGGCGCCGCAACCTACTTTGTTCGCGACAACGGGGCCGGCTTTGACATGGAACTGGCGGAACGGCTCTTCGCGCCGTTCCAGAGGCTCCATCACACCGACGATTTCGAAGGGCACGGCATCGGCCTCGCCACGGTGGCGCGGATCGTCCAGCGCCACGGCGGGAAGGTCTGGGCGGAAGGAGAGGTGGGACAGGGGGCCACCTTTTACTTCACCCTCTGCTGAAGATAGGACACGAACGCCCTGTCCATGCCGCAGACATGGTCCACGAGCCACTGGAACAGGGCCCGGACGGTTTCGATCACCAGCAGGTTGGTTGCCCCCTGCTCAGCGAGCGATTCCCTGAAGCCGCAGAGCTGTTGCCGGAACGTCTCGTGGGCCGTGCGATGGGAATCGGCGTCGGGATAGTGGCATTCCCGCAGCAAGGTTTCTTCCTCGCAAAAATGCTCCTCGGCGTATGATTCGAGGAATACTATTGTTTCCTGCAACTCGTGCCTTGCGGTCCCTCCCGTGAGGGCATCCATGAGCCGATGGAACCGGTCGAAGAGCTCGCGGTGCTGCCGGTCCACTTGCTCGACCCCGATCAGGTACTCATCCTTCCATACAACCATCAAATTCTCCCTTCTCTATTTGTACTGCAAAGGTCGGCACCTTTCGCCGGCCCTCCGCCATGCCGCGCGGAACCGGCCCGCGATGTCCCGGAGATTTTCGGAGAACGCCGAGAGGGGGTGGGCCGCAGTGGCGGCCTCCTCCGAACCGCGGGAGGACGCGTCGATCGCGTCCGAGACCTGCTGGAGGTTCATGGTGATCTGGTCGGTGGTGGCGTTCTGCTGCCCGGAGCCGCCGGCGATCCGGCTCACCAGCTCATTTGATTGCGTGCTCATCCAGCTTGCGGTAAATGGTCCGGCGGCTCATGCCGAGGAGCTTCGCGGCCTTGGTCTTGTTGCCGCCTGCCCGGACGAGGGCATCGCGGATCAGGGCTGCTTCGTCCGTTACCCTGGCCGCCCGGGGTGCCGGAAGACTCGGGGCGGCCGGAGCCAGGTCGGCGGGCAGGTGATCGGGCAGGATGACGTGCCCTTGGCACAGGATCGCCGCATGCTCCAGAACGTGTTCGAGTTCGCGCACGTTGCCGGGCCAAGGATGGGACATCAGCGTGTCCAGCGCCTCCTGGGAGATGGTGAGGGGGTTCCTCTCGAAGCGGGCGGTCAGGCGCCCGAGAAAGTGCTCCACCAGCGGGGAGATATCCTCTTTGCGCTCCCGGAGGGGGGGGAGTTCCAGGTGCACGACCTTGAGCCGGTAATAGAGGTCCTCCCGGAACCGCCCTTCGCGCACCAATTGCGCCAGGTCGCGGTTGGTGGCCGCCACGATCCGCACGTCGACCCGTATCGGTGTCGCATCGCCGACCCGTTCGAACACCTTCTCCTGAAGCACCCGCAGCAGCCTCAACTGCATGGCGGGCGATACGTCCCCTATCTCGTCCAGGAAAATCGTTCCGCCATCGGCCTTCTGGAAGCGCCCGTCCTTGTCCCTGAGCGCGCCGGTGAACGCCCCCTTCACATGGCCGAACAGCTCGCTCTCCAAAAGAGTTTCGGGAAGTGCGGCGCAGTTGACCGCCACAAAGGGCTTGTCTGCACGGCGCCCACCCCGGTGGAGGGCATCCGCGGCCAGTTCCTTGCCGGTTCCGCTCTCACCGGTGATGAGGACGGTGGTATCCACGTCCGACAGGGCCTCCAGCAGCGCATAGAGCCGCTGCATCGACGCGCTGCCGCCGACCAGCGACAGGTGCGAACGGCGCCCCGAGGCCCGGCGCTCCAGGTGGTCGAGACGGGTTTCGTCCCGGGCCACGAGGACCGCTCCGTCGAAACCTTCCAGTTGATCCAGCAGGGGCGACGTGGCGGCGGCGATCACACGATCGGGCTGCCCCTGCCTGCGGCAGACGAATCGCTGCCCTTCGATGGGCCGGCGTTTGACGAGGGTCTCTTCCAGAAGTTTCAGGCACTGGTGCTGGCAATCTTCGGGGCAGAAGAGCTCTTGAGCCTCGACCTTGCCCTTCGTGATACCGCAGAGGGTGGCGGCGGCAGTGTTACAGGCGATGAGCCGCATTCCCCGGTCAACGGTGACGATGGCATCCTTGACGCTGCGGAAGATCGCCTCCAGGTTGGAGCGGTACTGGTCCTTCTCCCTGGAGACCAGATGGTGGCGGATCGCCATGCGGGCGACCCGGACAACGGTCTCCTGCTTCACCGGCTTGGGAATATAGTCGTAGGCGCCGAGCCTGAGCGCTTCAGAGGCGGTATCGATGTGGGGATAGCCGGTCACCATGACGAAGGGGACGTCGAACCCGCGCAACCGTGCCTCGCGCAGCAGATCGACGCCGGTCCAGCCGTCGAGGACGATATCGGCAAAGACGAGATCGAACCCTGCGGGCAGGGCCGCCAGGGCTTCTTCGTAGTTCGATGCCACCGCCACCTCGTAGCCCTGGTGCTCCAGGAAGCAGCGGAAAGTATAGCGGAGGCTCTCCTCGTCGTCTACCACGAGAATGCTGTATGTCATAGCACCTCCTCGGAGGGAAGGTCAATGCTCACCAGGGTGAATTCCCCTTCGCGGCTCTCGATGGAGAGCCTGCCCTCGTGGTCGCGGACGATGTTCTGGCTGATGCTGAGCCCCAGGCCCGTCCCCTTGCAGGTGGGCTTGGTGGAAAAGAACGGCGTCATCACCTTGTCCTTGATGGCGTCCGGGATGCCGGTGCCGGTGTCTTTGAAGCCGATCCGGATGTACGGGCGGTCGTCGATGAGCACGCGTTCGCCCCGAATTTCCAGGATCTTGGCGGAATGGAAGCCGCGGAACTTCTCGTTGAGGGCATAGCGGGCGTTGCTGATGATGTTGAGGAAGACCTGCTGGAGCTGCTGATGGCTGGCCCTCACGCGGCCCAGGTCCGCCGGCACCCCGACCTTGAGGGTGATGCCGTCCTTGCGGATCTGGGCCTCGGTGAGGGTGAGCGTATCGGTCAGCACCTCGGCGACGTTGCAGGGCAGACGAGCGCCCATGCCCTCCCGGGCAAAGAAGAGAAGCCCCCGGACGATTCCCGCCACCCGATCCCCCTCCCGGATGATCCGCTCGGCGATATCGCGCTCCTTGCAGGCGGACGGCAGCCAGTTCACCAGCAGTTGCGCATAGTTGATGATTCCGTTGATGGGGTTGTTGATCTCGTGGGCCACGCCGGCCGCCAGTTCGCCCAAGGCGGCCAGTTGCCCCGACCGGAGGGCCTCTGCCTGGAGGGAGACCATCTCCGTCATGTCCGAGGCCAGTTCGATGATGCCGCGCACGGTGCCGTCTTCGCCGCGCACGGGAAAGTATCTCATGTCCCATATCTTGCCGCCGGCGGATGATACGCGCTCGTAGAAGGGCTCGCCCGAGCCGAGCGACGTGCGCACGGCAAAGGCGTCCGACGGTATGCCCCGCGCCCCCTTGAGGGAGACGAACTCCTGACCCGTGAGCCGCTCGACGTAATCCCCGTAGAGGTGCTCCGCGCTCCGGTTGGCCCAGAGCAGTTTCAGGTCGGTGGAAAAGAGGACAAGGCTGTCGTTGATGGAGTTCAGGAGCGCCATCAGCTCGCCCGAAAGCAGACGGCTCGTGGCCTCGCTGCGCTGGAGGGAGACAAAGGCGTCCCGTGCCCGCAGCAGGTAGGGGAGGCGGTGGTTGAGGAGCATCCAGTTCACGGGCTTTTCGATGAAATCGGTGGCCCCGGCGTCAAAGGCGCGGCCGATGGAACTCACGTCGTCCAGGGCGGTCATGATGATGATCGGGACATGCTCGCCGCCCGGCAGGCCGCGGATCGCCGCACAGGCACCATACCCATCCATGACCGGCATCATGATGTCGAGGAGGACCAGATCCGGCGAGTGCTCGCGATACATCTCGACCGCCCGGGCACCGTCCTCCGCATCGGCCACGCGGTAGCCCGAAAGCGTGAAGAGATTGCGCAACATCTTGCGGGTCACCGCATCATCGTCCACCACGAGGATCAGAGGAGGCGCATTTTCCAGGGGACATTCATCCATAACATGTTTCATCCGCAATTGAGTGATCATACTATACCGTATCGGTCATAAGTATCGGTGAATTTAGATTTTTTTCAACCTCTCTCCGGACCGGAAACATTTTTTTGTCATGGTTGGCTGTTTGACAGAAAAAAAGGCTGCGTCTGCCGCAGCCCCATCGTTCCCCTTCCTTTCATAATGTTCAGCAGTTCAGCCGGCGTGCCGGCATCATCGCCCCCGCGCCATGGCACGCGCGGGCGCGTCGCGCCATCTACCGGCCCGGAGCATCAGGCTCGCCTCATCGGGGGCCACTGGCTTGCCGAAGAGGAACCCCTGGGCCTCGTTGCAGCCATGGGCCAGGAGGAATTCAGTCTGGCTATGGCTTTCGACCCCCTCGGCCACCACCTGGAGATTCAGGTTGCGCGCCACGGCAATGATGGCCTTGATGATCGCCGCGTCCTCGTGGGGCGAATCGATTTCCCGCACGAACGAGCGGTCGATCTTGACCGTGTTCACGGGAAAGCGCTTGAGATAGCCCAGCGAGGAGTAACCGGTGCCGAAATCGTCGATGGAGATCCTGACCCCCATGTCCCGCAGCTCGGAGAGGGTCCGCATGGTTTTGTCGGTCCGTTCCATGAGGATGCCCTCGGTAATCTCGAATTCGAGACAGGAGGGGGGCAGTTCCGTCTCGTCAAGGACCTCTTTGACCAGAGAGGTGAGGCTGCCGCTGGTGAACTGGTGGCTTGAGAGGTTGATGGCCATGCACAGATCGGAAAAGCCCTCGTCGATCCACACCCTGGCCTGGGTACAGGCGGTTCTCAGCACCCACTCGCCGATCCGGACAATCAGACCGTTCTTTTCCGCCAGGGGGATGAAGGTCTCGGGGGGAATCAGCCCCAGCTCCGGGTGGCGCCAGCGGGCCAGGGCCTCGAAACCGGTAATCTCACCACAGGACAGGTCCACCTTGGGCTGGTAGTGGACGAAGATCTCACCCCGCTCCAGGGCCTTGCGCAGGCTGAGTTCAATGGCGAGACGCTGCTGGGCGGCTTCGTTCATGCCCCGGGTGAAGAAGCGGAACGACGGCCCCCCTTCTTCCTTTGCGGCAAACATGGCCATGTCGGCGTTCCTGACCAGAGAGCCGGTATCTTCGGCGTCGTCGGGATACATGGAGATGCCGATGCTCACCGAGACGAAGATCTCATGGCCGTCGATCCGGAACTCCCGGGAAAACTCGTTGGTAATCCGCTGCGTCACCGCAACCACATCGTCGACGGAGTCCAGGTTCCCCAGCGACAGGATGAACTCGTCGCCGCCGAAGCGGGCGATAGTGCCGCACAGGTCGCTCCCTGCCCCGCTGGCCACGCAGTCGCTGTCCCGGACACACCCCTTGAGGCGCTGGGCCGCTTCCCGCAGCAGGTGGTCGCCGGCGGCGTGGCCGAGGGTGTCGTTGATGAGCTTGAAGTCGTCAAGATCCACGAAGAGAATGGCAACCTGCTTGCCGTCGCGCCGGGCGCGGGACAGGACGAGCTCCAGCATCTCGCCGAAGAATATCCGGTTGGGCAGTCCCGTGAGGCTGTCATGATGGGCCAGGTAGCGGATCATTTCCTCCGACTGACGCCGCTCCGTCACGTCGCGCACGATGGCGAGCACCGTGCCGGTGCCGTTGGCGACGATCCTGGCCTCGTGGGTATTGAGGCCGCCGGGGCCCTCCAGCTCATACTCACAGACCATCATGGTTCCCGTGGCAAGGGTGTGCCCGATCTGGGCCATGAACTGGGCTGCCGCACCCGGGGGGAGGAGATCCGCGATGGTCCTGCCGCGGAGATTTCCCCCGAACGCCGCATAGGCGCACCCATTGCCGGCGCGGAAATCGAGGATGGTCCCCTCGCGGCAGACATGGAGCATCATGTCCGGAATTGCGTTCAGCAGTGCCCGGTTTTGCGCTTCGCTTTCATGGAGTTCCTGAAGGACACGGCTTGATCTGACGAGGTAGGTGAGGTGTTCGGGGAGGGTTGAGACGTTGATCGGCTTCTGGACGAAAAAGGTGGCTCCCGCATCGAACGCCTCCCGGACCGCATCCGAATCGCCCAGGGCCGTCATCATCACGACGGGGACCCGCTCGCCCCCGGGCATCTCCCGCAGGACCCTGCACACGGTCATGCCATTCATGTAGGGAAGGATCACGTCGAGCAGCACCACATCGGGCCTGACCCTGCCGAACTGGACCACGCCTTCCCGGCCGTCACACGCCTCCACCACCACGAATCCGGCCTCCTTCAGCACCTCCCCGGCAAGGCGGCGCACCTGCCGGTCGTCTTCGATGATCAGAACGACCGTCGGCCGTTCCGGCACCCCGTCCTTCATGCCGCACACGGCATCAAACCCGGAAAAGCAGCGCTGTTGCCCGCCGGTGGAGGGAAAACGCTGTTCTTTCTTCTTGCGTATGTAGTGGCGCACGGTCCATTCGGCCGGCGGACCGGGCACTGGCCGGGCATCGTCGTCCGCGGCGGGAGGAGCCGGGCGGCCGCCAGGGACGAACGAGGCGAACGGCGCCGTTGCATCCGGGTCCGGTTGGCTCACCAACCGCATCACATTCCGCTGCCGCGTACCTTTGCTCTCCCTGCCCATTGGACACCCTCCCCGATATCATGACGTCATGCAGTGCGAGCTCCTGCCAATCAGATTACAAGTGTCGTGCCGCCGGGAGCGTAATAACCGTATCGGAATAAAAAGCTGACACCTCCTTGAAAACATCAATGATTCACTATTGATACATGTCCGTTACCCGACCGATGGGCAACCGGCAACGTCATGACCTGCCGTATCTACACACTGTCAAGTGTGCCGTGGCACGATAGTGTGACATACAGGTCTGTACCACGACACACTCGTGAGGAGGTCCATCGGAAAACCTGGCCGGCGGACAACAACTCAGCGTCGAATAAAGTTATTTTTTAGGTTATACTCAATGAGTGCCATCTTACCCGTACCTACGGGGTCACAGACAGGATTCATTTCAGCGTCAAACTGCGCAGAATCGATGGGGCCTTACATGATTCAGGGCGATCACGCCAAAGACGGCACGGCATCTGCAAGACAGGGGGACCCCCTCGTGCGGGCCCTGGTGGTTGCGGTGCTGGTCTTTGCCGTGAGCGCGACGATCGTTACCCTGATGGAGCAGCGCTATCACCAGGAACAGCGGCACATCGTGGCCGAAGTGGCCGCCGGGGCGGCCCATTCCCTGGACCGGCAGCTCTCCCGCTCCCTTTCCCCCACCTACGTCCTGGCCTCCATTCTCCGGGCCTACGGTTCCATCAAGGATTTCGACAGCCTGGCAGCCGACATGATAACGCAGTACGGGGGCATCAGCGCGCTGGACCTGGCCCCCCACGGCAAGGTTTCGGCCGTCTATCCCCGGGCGGGCAATGAAAAGGCCGTCGGCTTCAACCTGCTGGACGACCCGACACAACGGGCCGAGGCCCTGCACGCCATCAACAGCCGCTCACTCACCCTGGCGGGTCCTCTGGAGCTCAGGCAAGGGGGAACGGCCCTGGTGGGCCGGTTGCCGGTTTTTCTGGAAACGGAAGCGGGACCGGAGCGCTTCTGGGGATTTGTCATCGCGGTCCTGCGCCTCCAGGATTTTCTCCCGGCAACCAACCTGGGCAGCCTGGCCCAGAGTGGTTACGATTACGAACTATACCGCTCCCACTCTGAAACGGGAAAGCGTCAGAGCATTGCCCGCTCCACCGACTCCCCCCTCCCGGCCCCCGTCACCCACGTGATAGAGGTGCCCAACGGCCAATGGGTCCTGGCGGTGGCGCCCCGGGGGGGCTGGCCGTGCTCTCCCCTCTATGTTCCCGGCTACGGGCTGGCTGTGACGGTTTCGCTGCTGGTGGGGGCCTTGTTCTTTTCCACCCAGCGCCAGCCGGCGCTGTTGCGTCGCCTGGTGGCGGAAAGGACGAAGGAGCTGGAGCGCACCAACCGGGAGCTCACCACGAAAGTTACCGAGGTGGAGCAGGCGCGCGCGGAAATCCGCACCCTGAACGACCAACTGGAATTGCGGGTTGCCGAGCGGACGGCCCAACTGGAGAACGCCAACCGGGAGCTGAGTTCCTTCAGCTACTCGGTCTCCCACGACCTGCGGGCTCCCCTGCGCCACATCGCCTCCTACGCCCAGGTCCTGCTCCATGAACAGGGCGACAAGCTCGATGGGGAGGGAGTGGAGATCCTGGGCCGGATCCATGCGGCGGGAGCCCGGATGGGGGAATTGATCGACGCGCTGCTCAATCTCTCCCGGATGTCCCGGGACGCCCTGCGCTGCAGACCGGTCGACCTGGCGGCACTGGCCCGTGAGATCCTTGACGAACTGAACACGGCGGAGCCGGAGCGCCGCGTGTCGGTCACCCTCCCCGACCGGCTGGAGTGCTGCGCCGACCCGGACCTCATCAGGTCGGCGCTACGGAACCTGCTGGAAAATGCCTGGAAGTACACGGCCAGGAACCCGGATGCAGCCATCGAGTTCGGCGTGACCCAGGATGCGGGCACCCCGGTCTATTACGTGAAGGATAATGGAGCGGGCTTCGACATGAGGTACGCGGGCAAGCTGTTCGAGCCCTTCCAGAGGCTCCACGGCGAAGGGTGGTTCGGCGGAACCGGCGTGGGCCTTGCCACGGTGGACCGGATCATCCGCCGCCACGGGGGCAGAATCTGGGCAGAGGCGGAGTTGGAAAAGGGGGCTATCTTCTACTTCACGCTGAGCGGAGATGAGGACAACCTTGCGGAGGAGAAGTGACAATGCCGGGAACTCCCGGCATTGTCGGCAACATCTGGCGGACAACCACTACCCGGCGGCCCTGAACCGCCCCGCTGCGGCATGCTGCTCTTCGGCAAGGCCGGCAGGTCCAGCGGGATCAGTTTGAGGGACAACGTCAGTGCTGCCGGCCGTGCAGGCATTCTCATCCCTATCCTCCCGAGCACTCATCCCGACAGTCCACGCCGCCCTATGCCGCCAGCCGGAACTGCCCCACCAGCCGCTGCAACTCCTCGGCCTGGCGTTTGAGCCGCTCCGCAGCCAGGGCCGACTCCTGGGCGCCATGTGCCGTCTGCTGGACGACATCCGTAATCTCCTGCATGTTGCGGCTGATCTCATTCGTGGTCGCGGTCTGCTGTTCGGCGGCGGTTGCGATCTGGTGCACCTCGTGGACCACGTCGTTGATCCGCGAAAGGATGTCCTCCAGCGCCTCACCCGACCTGGCGGCCTCGCCGGTGCCGCTTTCCACGTCCCGCACGCCTTCTTCCATGGAGCTTACCGCATCATGGGTTTCCGACTGGATCGCCTTGATCATGCCGGCAATCTCGCGGGTCGCCCGGGTGGTGCGCTCCGCCAGGGCACGCACCTCATCGGCCACGACCGCGAAGCCCCGGCCGGCTTCCCCCGCACGGGCCGCCTCGATGGCGGCATTCAGCGCCAGCAGGTTCGTCTGGTCGGCAATGTCTTCGATCGTCTCGATGATCTCCCCGATCTGCTCCCCCCGCGCCCCGAGCTTTTCCACGGTACGGGCCGCCGCGTTCACCCGCTCGGCAATGCGCCCCATGACCCGCACGGTGGACTCCACCACGCCGGCCCCGTCATTGGCCGACAGGGAGGCACGGTTCGCCCCCTCCGACGCCAGGGAGCAGTTCTGGGCAATCTCAGCGGATGTGGCGGCCATCTCTTCGCTGGCCGTGGCCACGGTGCCGGATTGGGCCGCCACCTCCTCGGCGCCGGTGGCCATCTGCTCGGCCGTATCGTAGACATGGGCCGCCGCCGACGCCACCTCGGCGGTGGTCAGGGCGACCCGGGAAATGATGCCGTGGAGCTTGTCGGTGAAGGTGTTGAACCAGGCGCTGATCTCGCCCAGCTCGTCGGTCCTGTCCGCATTGAGGCGCTTGGTGAGATCGCCCTCCCCTTCGGCCATGTCCTTCAGCATGGCAAGCATGGTCCGCAAAGGGGCCGTGATGCTGCCGACGAGAAGGAGCCCCCCGGCGAGTGCCAGGACAAGAAGCACCAGGGTGATGACTCCGTCGCGGACAATGGCCGTTGAAGCGGCAGTGGCGAGCCGGTCAGCCGTTGCCATGACCCCGGTCGAGAGGTGGTCCTCCACCTGCTTCATGGCATTGATCTTCTCGGTAATGGTCGTGAACCAGACCCGGGGGTCCACGCCGAACGCTCCCTCCCGGTGCCGCTCAAGTGCCCTGCTGCGCATTTCATCTACCGTGGCGGCGGCGGGGCTGGCCATCTTATCCTTGAGCAGAGCCACGGCCCCGTCGCTCGCATAGGCGGCGAAAAGGCGGAGGTAGGCGTCCTGAGCCGCCAGGATCGAAACGAAGCGGCGATAGGTCTCGTCATCGAAGGAACCGGCCGTGAATACGGCATTGAGGGTTGCCCGCTCGCGCCCCGCCTGCTCCTTGGCATTGATGAACGCGGCATAGGCACTGATCTCACGGGAAAGATCGTGGTGGGAACTGGTGCGGGCGATCCGCGTAACGAGATCGGTAAAGGAGCCGATGAGCCCCGAATAGAAGGCGAACGAGTCCTTGCCCGCCAGGTGGAGCGACGTGGCCGATCCGCGGATGTCGCCAAGCCGGCCCAGATCGGCCATGGCCGTGTCCAGTGCCGCGCGCGCCGGTGCAAGCCCTTCGCCGTTGGCCGCGACAAACGTCTTGAGATCGTTGATCCGGCTGTCGGTTTCGTTGCGCTGGCGGTTCAGCTCATCGCCGAAACGGGCCCCTCCGGACGCCAGGAACCCGGCGGTCATGCCCCGCTCCTTCTGCGCCTCGTGAATCATGGCGCTCGCCTTGACCGCCAGTTGCGTCAGGGTCCTCACGCTTCGTGCGCTTGCCATGGCGCGGTAGTTGCCCGCCATTTCCATGGCGGCAAAGTAGACAAGGCCGAGCAGGGGAAAGAGAAGGATACAGAGCATCTTTGATCTGATCTTCATGGTGACCATCCGCGTTAACTCCTTCGCATCGAGGGATGACAGCAACCGGCTACTCCGGCGGATCGCACCATATTCCACCCACCAGGGTGTCACGATTCGTTGCAGGCATTACACTACTCCATATCGGGATTTTCCCGATTGACTTTAGGTAAAATACAATTTGTTACAAAAAAGCCGGCAACAGGCGCGGGCTCTTACAAAGCCAGGATCGGCAGCACAGCACCTCAGCCGCCATTCCGTGAACGTATACGCACGCCGGGCACCGGACAGCGTATACGTTTACCCTCGCGAGACAAAAAAAGGGGCCGGTCGAAACCGGCCCCTGACAGGGGGGAACTGATGGGGTTTTGCGGATATCAGACGATGCTCAGGCGAGCTTGAACTTGCACACCAGGCCCTGAAGCTCCTCGGCAAGTTTCGCCAGTTGTTCTGCGGCCTGGGCCGACTCCTCGGCGCCTCGCGCGGTGAGTTGGACCACCTCGGTGATCTGCTGAATGTTGTTGTTTATCTCCCCCGTGGTTGCGGTCTGCTCCTCGGCGGCGGTGGCAATCTGGCTCACCTGCATGGTAACGCCGCCGATCTGCTCCAGGATCGCCTGCAGGGCCTCGCCCGACTTGGATGCGTTGGAAGTCCCTTTTCCCACCTCCCTGACCCCCTCTTCCATGGAGATCACGGCCCCCTTGGTTTCCCCCTGGATCGCCTTGATCATCTGGGAGATCTCCTTGGTGGCCTTGGTGGTCCGTTCCGCCAAGGCCCGCACCTCGTCGGCGACCACGGCGAAGCCGCGCCCCTGCTCGCCGGCACGGGCCGCTTCGATGGCAGCATTGAGAGCAAGGAGATTGGTCTGGTCGGCGATATCCTGGATGGTGCCGATGATCTCGCCGATCTGGTCGCTCCGCTCACCCAGGGATTCGACGGTGTGCGCTGAATCCTTGACCCGCTCGGCAATGTGGTTCATGACGGTGAGGGTCTCCTGGACCACATCCGAACCGGTCTCGGCCCGGTCATTGGCATGGCGGGAGCTCTCGGCGGCCAGGGAGCAGTTGTGGGCGATCTCGGCCGAGGTGGCGGCCATCTCCTCGCTGGCCGTGGCCACGGTGGCGGCCTGCTGGGCCACTTCCTCGGCGCCGGTGGACATCTGGATGGATGTGGCATGGAGTTGGGTTGCCGCGGCAGTCACCTGGGAGGCGTTCTGGGCTACCATGCCGATGATCTCGTTGATCTTGGTCGCGGTACTATTCACCTCGCGCGCCAGCAGCCCCATTTCGTCGGCACTGTCGACGTCGGCCCGGGCCGTCAGGTCACCGGATGCCACGCTGGTGAGAACGTCGAGCACCTTGTTGAGCGGGGCACTGATGGAACCGGCGATGGCCATGCCCGCAACGGCGGCAAAGCCGACCACGGCCAGCACGATCACCACCATCACGATGAACGAACGCCGGTACGAGGCCATGTCCGCTTCGTACATCCGGTGAGCTCCTGCGATATTTTCCTGCACCATCGATGCGATGATCTTGGCCGGGGTGTCGTAGAGGGGGGCCACGCTCTGGGTGGCAAAGGCCACGGCCTCGGCCCGGCCCGCCTCATCGCCCTTGGCGGCAGCGGCCTTGATCTGTTCGGCGAGTCTCGTCCCCTTCTCCATGTAGGATTCAAAACCGCCCCTGAACTCGGCAAGGGATTTTTTGTCACCATCCGTCAGTTCCTGCTTGCCCAGATCGCCGAGGATCTGCTTGATCCTGTCGGCGGTCTTCAGAAACTCCTGTTCCTTACCGGCAATCTTTTCCGCATCTTTCATGGCGAGCATGTAGACGAGCGCCAGCCGCATCTCCAGGAAATCGCTCTTCATGCCGGAAAAGCCCGCCACGCGTTCCATGCCGGTGTTGGCCTCCTTCACGCTGTTGCTCAGGGCGCGCATATTGTTGAGTGCCATTGCTCCCAGCACCACGAGCCCCAGACACCCTGCGGCCACCAGGGCGAAAATCTTTGTCCTCACTTTCAAGTCCCGCCACGCTTTCATCGTATCCAGTCTCCTTCCAGAATAAAGATAATTTCCTAACTCGACATAACCAGCTAATGTTATTATCATTTACATAAGTATATCGGCACGATCCGACCAAACTTTAGAAAAAAGCAATTCAATACCAAAACAGCAACAATTCCATGTCAGTTCAGAGAACATGAATATTTAACAACGATTACACAGCCCTGGTATCGGAAATGATCCATTGCATTCCGCCCCCGATTTCCCTAGACTTATTTTTTTAATCCCATGCCGTCAGGAAGTATCGCCATGACCATACGCCTCCCCGCAGAGTGGGAAGAGCAGGACGGGGTGCTCATCGCCTGGCCCCATCCCGACAGTGACTGGCACCCCTGGCTCCGGCTGGTGGAGCCGGTCTTCGCCCAGATCGTCCGAGAGATCACCCGGTTCGAGACCGCCCTGGTGGCGGCGGCCGACGGCGAGCGGACCGCCGCGCTCCTGGAGGCCGTGGGCGCCCGCATGGACCGGGTAACCATCGTGGAACTTCCCACCAACGATACCTGGGCCAGGGACTTCGGCCCCCTTACCGTGGAGCGGGACGGTCGTCCCGTGCTGCTGGATTTCGGTTTCAACGGCTGGGGCCTCAAGTTCGCCGCGGACCGGGACAACCTGGTGACCCGCCGCCTTGGCCACCTGGGCGTTTTCGGCCATATCCCCACCGAAACGGTGGGGCTCGTCCTGGAGGGGGGAAGCATTGAAAGCGACGGCCGGGGCACGATCCTCACCACTGCCGAGTGCCTTCTGAATCCCAACCGCAACCCCCACCTCTCGCGGACGGAGATTGAGGAGGCTCTTGCCTGCCACCTGGGGGCCGAGCGGGTCCTGTGGCTCGAGAACGGCTTCCTGGCCGGAGACGACACCGACTCCCACGTGGACACCCTGGCCCGCCTGGCACCGGACGATACCATCGTCTACGTCCGCTGCGACGACGCCGCTGACGAGCACTATGCGGCGCTCTTCATGATGGAGAAGGAGCTGGCGAACCTGCGCACCCGCGAAGGGAGCCCCTACCGGCTCATCCCCCTCCCCTGGCCCCGGGCCTGCTTCGATCACGAGGGACAGCGGCTGCCGGCCACCTACGCCAACTTCCTCGTCATCAACGGCGCCGTTCTGGTCCCGGTCTACGACGACCCGGCGGACGAGGCGGCCCTGGAGGCCATTGGCCGGGCGTTTCCAGACCGCGAGATCGTCGGCATCGACTGCCGGCCCCTCATCATGCAGCACGGTTCCCTCCACTGTGTAACCATGCAGTTGCCCAAAGGAGTTCTGTCATGTCCAAACTGAGCGTCGCCCTTGTCCAGCAGAGCTGCACCGCCGACAAGGATCTGAACCTTGCCAAGAGCATCGAGAACATCCGCAAGGCGAGCGTCCTGGGCGCGCGGCTCGTGGTGCTCCAGGAACTGCACGCGGGGCCCTACTTCTGCCAGAACGAGGATACCGCCCATTTCGACTTGGCCGAGCCGATTCCCGGCCCCACCACGGAACTGCTCGGCGGCGTGGCCAAGGAATTCGGCGTGGTGCTCGTCTCCTCGCTGTTCGAGCGGCGGGCTGCGGGGCTCTACCACAACACCGCCGTGGTCTTCGAGAAGGACGGCTCCATGGCCGGCACCTACCGGAAAATGCACATCCCCGACGACCCGGGCTATTACGAGAAGTTCTACTTCACCCCCGGCGACCTGGGCTTCGAGCCGATCCGGACCTCGGCGGGGAACCTCGGGGTCCTGGTCTGCTGGGACCAGTGGTATCCCGAAGCCGCCCGGCTCATGGCCCTGGCCGGCGCCGACCTCCTCATCTATCCCACGGCCATCGGCTGGGACCCCCGTGACGAGGACGGGGAAAAGATCCGCCAGAAGGATGCCTGGGTCACCATCCAGCGAAGCCATGCCGTGGCCAACGGCATCCCGGTGGTGAGCGTCAACCGGGTGGGGCATGAGGCGGACCCCTCGGGAGTTCTCCCCGGCAGCCAGTTCTGGGGCTCCAGCTTCGTGGCCGGCCCCCAGGGCGAGATCATTGCCCAGGCATCCAACGACGGCGAGGAACTGCTCATCGCCGAACTGGATCTGGCCCGCAGCGAGGCGGTCCGGCGCATCTGGCCCTTCCTGCGCGACCGGCGGATCGACGCCTACGGAGACCTGCTGCGCCGCTACCGGGACTGAGAGGCCCCCATGCTCCAAGACAAGGAATTGCTCGAAGCGCTCTCCGGCGCCCGAGTGCTCACCTCCATGATCACGCCGGCGGTGCTCATTTCCGCCGCGGGCACCCTCATTTTTTCCACCTCCAACCGGCTGGGGCGCGTGTTCGACCGGGTCAACGGCCTGAAAAGCGAGATCGAGTCGGTCCTTGCCGGAACGCTCCCCTTTGCGGCGGAACGGATGGCGTTCCTGAGGGTACAGGTGCAGAAACAGCGGGTCCGCGCCCGGCTCATCCAACACGCCCTGGCGGCCCTCTACACGGCAACGGGCCTCTTCGTGGCATCGAGCCTCGGCATCGCCTTCAACGTGGCCTACGGCAGCAGCGACACCAGTTGGATCCCCACCGCCCTCGCCCTGGCCGGCGGCCTCTTCCTCTTCGCCGCCAGCGCCATCCTCATCTACGAAAGCCGCCACAACCTCACCTTCATCAACCGCCACATCGATTTCGTGGAATATCTGGAAGAGCAGTACGGCAAGCAGAACGGAAAACCCGCGGACGACATTTGAAATTCGCTTTCAATTTGTTACACTACTCTTTAAAAGATGGACATTTTCCCTTTGTGAGGAGGTCGTGTCATGGTCGGAGGCATCGGCATGGGTGGAGTCGGCTCACCGCATTCAGCGGAACGGGACCGGCGCAACGACGAACTCCTCCGCGGAGCGGAGCGAAAGGGTGACAAGGACGTCCGGAACGAGGTCAAAGACCGGGTAACTATCGGCGAATCCCCCGGGGAAACCAGGGAGGTCACCTATGGCAAGCCGCTGGACCGGGAGCAGTTCCTTGATTCGAAGTTTCTCATGCTGCGCGAGCTGGTGGCGAAGACCTTCACGGAGCAGGGCATTGCCACGGCCATCGATGCGGGCGGGGGGAAAACGGTAAACCTGGAGGACCTGACCCCCGATGAGGCGGCAAAGCTGGTGGCGGACGACGGTTACTGGGGGGTTGAACAGACGTCGGACCGCATCGTGGAGTTTGCCGCCTCCCTGGCCGGAGGCGATGTGGCCCTCCTGGAAAAGATCAAGGAAGGTGTCGTGAAGGGCTTCGACATGGCCAAGAAGGATTTCGGCATGGAGTTGCCCGAGATATCCCGGAAAACCTTTGAAGCCGTCATGCGAAAGCTGGATGAATGGGCGCAGCAGGCAGGCGCGAAGCCGGAGGGAGAGGAAGCGGCCACCTGAGACGGGCGCCGGCAGCCCTGCCGGCGCGGGTAACCGGCAGAACAGCGGAGGTGGGCCGTTCGAGCGCAGCAAGGATTCCGGCACCGGCCTGATAACTAAAGAAAAATGTGTGGTGCTCCTTGCAAAGGGGCCGTGTCCCCGTACAATTGGGGGCAGACTTTCGCACTAAAAGGAGGAGCGCCATGAAACGACTGATAGCAGCCGCACTACTCACCCTGTTCTGTGCCGGCCTCGCCGTTGCCCACGACACGGTCGTGGTCCTGGAAGCAAAGAACGGCAACGTCACCTTCGACCACAAGAAGCACGCCGGGGTGAAGGGCGAATGCAAAGCCTGCCACGAGACCGAGGCAGGGGGCAAGATCGCCGGCATGGGCAAGGACTGGGCCCACAAGACCTGTACCGGCTGTCACAAGGAGATGGGGAAAGGCCCCACCAAGTGCGGCGAATGCCACAAGAAGTAACAGTTGATTCCTGGAGAAAAAAGGGGGATGGCCACTGGCCATCCCCCTTTTTCATCATCCCCCGAAACGCCTGACAAAGACGCCCACGCCGAGCCGTTTGCGCAGCGCCCGGAAGTAGAGCTCCTCATACGCGCCCGCCGAATCCTCCCAGGTGAACCGTTGTGCCATGGCATTGCCGATGAGGGCTGACATGGCGTCCTTGCGGTGGTACCAGGTATGGACCGCCCACCCCACCGTGTCGAACAATGAGTCGGCATCGTGGCTCCAGAACTTGAAGCCGTTGCCGGTCAGGTTCTGCTCGTCGAAGTTCTCCACGCTGTCGTCGAGTCCCCCGGTGGCCCGGACAACGGGAAGCGTGCCGTAGCGCAGCGAGTACATCTGGTTGAGCCCGCACGGCTCGAAGGCCGACGGCATCACGAAGAAGTCGCTCCCCGCCTCGATCCGGTGGGACAGCCCGTTGTTGTAGCCGATATATAGCCCGAACTGTTCGGGACAGGCGCTCTTCACGTCTCCGAAGTAGAAGTGCGACCAGGGCTCGCCCGCCCCCAGCATGACGACCTGTACGTCCAGGGCGAGGATGCGGGGAATCGCTTCGGCCAGGATGTCGATCCCCTTCTGCTTCACCAGCCGCCCCACCATGCCGAACAACGGCACGTCCTCCCGCTCGGGCAGGCCGAAGAACCGCTGCACGTCACGCTTGCACAGCTTCTTGCCCGACAGGTCGGCACTGGAATAGTTCGCCACGATGTGCGGATCGGTCTCCGGGTTCCACTCGTCGTAATCAACGCCGTTGAGGATGCCGACCAGATCGGCGGCCCGTGCCCGCACTACGCCGTCGAGCCCCCACCCGTACTCCGGCGTCTGCATCTCCCGGGCGTAGCCCTCGCTCACGGTGTTAAGGACCGTGGCGTGATAGATGCCCCCCTTGAGCAGGTTGGTCTGGTTGTCCTTTTCGAGCCCCAGAAAGGTGAAGTGCTCCCAGCCGATGCCCAGGACCTCCATGGCGCCGGGGTAGAAATTCCCCTGGTGCTGCATGTTGTGGATGGTGAGCACCGATGCGGCACCGCCCACCAGGGGGTCGTCGCGGTAGAGGGTGTTCAGGAATACGGGCACCGCGGCCGTGTGCCAGTCGTGGGCATGGAAGACATCGGGCGCGAAGCCGATCATCCTGGGCAGTTCCATGGCGGCCCGGGAAAGGAAGATGAACCGGTTGTCGTTGTCCATGTAGCCGATGTTGTCTTCCTCGTAGAGCCCTTCCCGGCCGTAGTACCCCTCGTGTTCGAGGAAATAGACCGGCACGTCGGAGCCGGGAAGCCGCCCCTCCCAGACGCCGCAGTACTGGTTGCCCATGATCCCCATGGGGACCACGAGCACGCCGGGAAGCCGCGTCAGTCCGTACCGCTCCGGGTCGATCCGGTAGTAGCGCGGCATCACCACCCGCACATCGTGCCCCATGCGGGCCAGGTATCTGGGCAGCACCCCCACCACGTCCGCAAGCCCCCCCTCCTTGGCGAAGGGGACGCACTCGGATGCAGCCATGAGGATGTTCAGTCGTGTCATGTCGAATGCTCCGTAATGTGGAAATGGAAGTCAATCCGGGGAATTGTAGCCCGAACCCCCGGCGGCTCAAAGCAAAAATTCCATGCAGCGGCAATCTCTTCGTTCCTGACGGGCCATAACTTGTGATAGGCTCATGAATACCATCGTCACCCCTCACAGGAGAACCAGCAATGACCGACCTGCCCCAATCCTCCGGCGAACGCCATATCGAACGGATCATGGAGGAGCTCGACCCCTCATCGGAGCGCTTTCAGGTACTGGAAACCGCGAAAAAGTTCAAATCATCCTGGGTGGAGCTGGGCGACCGACTGCTCGGCGTGAACAACCGCAATCTCTACCGGGACTGGGGATACGGCAGCTTCGAAGAATATTGCACCAGGGAAGTCCGCATCAAGAAGGAAACGGCCCGGAAGCTGACGCTGGCCTATCGCTTCATGGAGCAGCACGAACCCCAGCTCCTGGCCCGGCGGGAAGAACCCCGTCCCCTCCCCGACTACCGCTCCATCGATCTCCTGCGCCAGGCTCGGGAGGAAAAGGGCTTTTCAGAACAGGAATACGCCGACCTGCGCAAGCGGGTCGTGGAGGAGGAGCGGAGCCACCCCACGGTGCTGAAGCAGTTCAAGGAGGTCGCCGGGAGCAGGCAGGAGCCGGTGCGTGACCCGGCGGTCGCGGTCAAGGGCGCTCTTGCCGCGGCGCGGCGCCTCGAAACCGCCCTGGCCGGGGTGGACGGGCTGTCGGACGGGCATCGGGAAGCGGTGAGAGGGCTGGTTACCCACCTGGAGAATGAACTGGAGGAACTGGCCGTGACGGTCGAGCACGGCTAAGGTTTCCCGCCCCGACGCAAAAAGGCCCGCCACCATGTGCGGGCCTTTTTGCG
>NZ_JCAMRN010000060.1:0-24208 GCF_059620965.1 Geobacter sp. PheSNFMC | reverse complement strand
CTCCAACGTTTGACTTCCGGTGCCGCTCCAGTCGAGCTACGCTCTCCTTCCGCTGCACCGGGACGATTACCATCCTTTTCCATTGACGACCTCCTTGAACACGTAGATTTACCTCATTTTCGTGTCCAAGAAAACCGGGGCCGCCATAGGAAGGGTGCCCGGTTCAGGTAACAACGACACCCGTCGTTGTTACGGCGTTTTCCCGCACAGTGGATAACGGTGCATGGAACATTGTCGTCAAGTTCAACGACCACGATAGGCGAACGCACAAGCTCAACATAGCTACATCTGATCTATTGGGTGGCGGTTTGAGCGCCGTTAAACAACTTGTAGACAACGGCCTGGGGCTATGTCCCGGAATGGAGAAACAGCTAGTCAAGTATCTACAGTGCTGCCATCCGGCAACAAGATTGCTTCGCGTCATGAACAGCGGGTGGGTCGACAACATGCACGTTTTTGTCCTGCCTGGTCAGGTTTTCGGACAGACTCTTGGCGAGACAATCGCCTATGAACCCGAACGCAACAGTAAAACGATACGAAGTATAACCAGCAAGGGATCGCTTGAAGATTGGCAGGCAAATATTGCAGCATACACCAAGGACAACTTCATTCTGATCAATTGCATCCTGTTGGCATTGACTGGACCTCTACTGAAGATACTCGGCCTTGACGGTGGTGGCTTCCACATCTACGGGCATTCTTCACGGGGAAAAACTACAGCACTCCAGGTTGCAGCTTCAGTATGGGGATGTGGCAGTGACCCGGCGATAGATTCAGTCAACTCGTTCGCACAACGCTGGAATTCAACAGCCAATGCTTTGGAGGCTATCGCTGCCGTTCATTCCGACCTGCTGACTGCACTCGATGAACTAGGAACTTACAATGGCACAGACTTGGGCGTTGATGTCTACACTGTTGCCGGTGGGCAGGGAAAGTCAACACTGACATCCAGCAGAAGGTTACGTCAAATCCGGACGTGGCGGGGCAACATCCTGTCGAACGGCGAGAAGTCGATGCGGCAGGCGATCGAAGAGAGTGGGCGCGCCGTCAAGGCCGGGCAGATGCTAAGAATTATCGACATCAGGATTGAAGATATTTTCCCTTCACCACCCGATGGAATGACAGCGGCAGAGTTTGCCAACCATCTAAAACAGATGTGCTCGACACACTACGGCACTGCTGGTCCGGCCTTTGTTCAAGGCCTCGTCGAAGCCTTGGCGGACTATCCTGCGGAAAACATCGAGTCACTACGTGCCAACCTGGAGAAGTATGCGAAGGAACTGACGCCGGAAAACGCCCGACCGGAGCAAGCTAGGGCATTCAGACGCTTCGCAGCACTGCGCGTTGCAGGCGAATTGGCTGTTCAATGTGGCATCCTACCGTTCACAGACGATGACATCAACGGTGCCGTTATCCACTTTCGAGACCTCTGGCTGCGTGAAAACCAAAGCATCGGTGATGCTGATCGGGCACTTCTAAAGCTGCAAAGCTTCCTGATCCGTAACCACTCCGCTCTCCCTTCCATCCGCGACACTGACGCCAGAATCAGCAACGCACGGGCTTTCAGGAATCCTCAAAACAACTGGTTCCTGTTCACAGACGATCAACTGATGGCGGCAACCGGTGGCAGCAATATCAAGGATGTGGTCAAAGAGCTGCGGAACAAGAGGCTGCTTGTCGTTCACGAGGCGGGTCGCTTGAAGGTCAAACAAAAACTGGCATCAGCTGGTGACCAGTGGGTCAGGTTTTATGGTGTCCTTGGCAACATCCTCAATGCCGACCTTGATGGGGAGGATGCAGAAGCAACCAAGACAACTGAGGCAACCACGGCAACAGAGGCAGCTGAAGCAGCTGAAGCAGCTGAAGCCGCCGCATCCGAAGATGATTTCTTTGATTAAACCTGCCAGGCGAGACTGGTTCGGTGTCGGGTTCCCTGGGGCTGGCGAAGCCAGCTCTAGGGGCTCAAACAGCAAAGCCGGGGCGTAACGCCCCCTACGATAACAAGGGTTAGTGCGATAGTTGGCTTCGGCTCTTACGGGCGCTGGCGTCCTGGCTTGAAGCCGCTCAGAAAGGATATGACAATGATAAGTAGAAGTGCTTGGGTTGGTCTTTGCCCTGAGTGTGGCAGCGGCGTTTATTCATACCGCGACTACTTCCAATGCACCAGGCGTGCAAACCGGAAGTGTGACTTCTTTATACGCCGGAGCCGGTTAGCTGTCTTTGGCAAGGAAAGTATCACTGATCCAGAGATGGCCATGCTCCTCAAGGAACAGGTGATCCCCCTGAAAAACCTTCGAAAAAAGAACGGAGAACGTTTCAGCTGTGGCGGAGTTCTTACTTATGATGAAGATTGGGGGTGGACCATTGGTTTCACTCGACAGATACCGACGAGTTCACCGAACATGCCACCACGTGTTCGGCGGATCTCCGGAACCACCGAATAGTGTACAGCTCCGGCCGGGGCACCCCCGGCCGGAGCTAGGGGCTTACGAAGGAGACGACGATAGGTGCTATCCTGCCTGTTCTACCGGCCAGCCCTTCTTGCAGGTGGTGCAGCCGTAGAACTGCTGGCCGCTGCGTGGCCCGCTCTGGAACTGGCGGAGGGTCATGTCGGTGCCGCAGTCTGGGCAACTCCTCGTTTCGGCAACAGGGGCAACCGATTCCGGCTGGGGGATGCCGTCGAGCGGAAGGGTGCCCCTGCAGGCAGGGTAGGTGCTGCACCCCCAAAATTCCTTACCGGCGTTGCTCCCTTGCCGGGCGATTCTGCGTGTCATGTCCGCGCCACACTTGGGGCAGGATGGCGTTGTTGCCGTTTGGGGGACCGGTGCCGGTTGTGCCGCACCGGCGACAGGGGACCGAGCAGCGTCGATCATCGCCCGTAGCGTCTTACCGTCGATCAGCTCCAGGTTGTGGCCTCGGGCAAACTCTTTGGCGTCTGCGGTATACTCACCGGAAGTAACGAAGTAGCCGCCAGCTACCCCACGTGCCGCCATAACGCCGTAGAACTCGCGGATCGGCTGCACACCCACCTTGTAGGCTTTCCACTGCTTGCACTGGACGAGGTACGTTTCTGACTTCTGGCGCAACACCAAGTCCACTCCACCGTCGGGGCCGTTCCCACCCTCCCTGGTCACCTGGAAGCCCTTGCGCCGGTAGTGCTCACTCACCAGCATCTCGAACTCCTGCCAGCTCATGTCGTTCAGTGCCGACACGCCAGGGCGTGATGCCGTGTTGTCGTAAAGCTTCTTCTGTTTCGTTGCGTTGATGAACGAAACCAGTGCGGCGATGCCGCAGGCGAAGGGAAGAAGGAACTGGCCGAACAGTGCCAGTGTTCTGAATATGCTTACCGACGCTGCCGCGCCGAGTGCACCGGGGCCGGTCGCCACTGATGGTAACGGTCGTGTGGCTATGCCGTGCAGTACTGCGTACGACAGCAAGGCCAGCATAAGCCCCGCCCACCAGGGCAGCTTGCTAACGACTAGGACAACGTCTTCCAGAGCGCTTGTTCTTTTTCGTGCCATTCGTTCTCCTTGACAGGCACCAAGATCAGTTTGGTGACTTCCAACCAAGCCGCAGTCTGTTGTTTTTGCTCTTGTATGGAACAAGGACGCCGTCTCGGACCATCGTAGCAACCTGCCCTTCGACCTTACGCATGAACTGCCTGCGGGGCTGGCCGCTAGTGCGGACTTTACAGGCCTTAAGGACGAGGGTACTAACGTGCTCGCGCACACAGGTCTGCCCGCTCTTGGCTTGGATGACGTTGTAGATTAGTCTTCGCAGTTCTCTAGGCTTCAATGCGAGCATCTCTTGAACCGTCTTCGGGCACCCTTCGATGAGGCAGGAATCGAACAAACCTGCCTGCTCTTCGCCATCTTCCTCTTCGTGCTCCTCATGTTCTTCGGCAAGAATCATGTCGAGTTCATCGGCTTCTTCGTTGGTGTACCCGGCAGGATCAGAGTCTGTTTGGTAGTCGGTCGACGTTTCTTCAGAAGGACTTTCGTGGTGGCCGTTGGGGAATATACCGCGCTCCTCCAGCAGTGGCCAAAGTCCGGCGAGGGCCTTCTTGCGATCAACGCGGTAGGCACTGTCACGCAGGCGGTAGAATACCCAGCCGCACCGCTGAAGATCACGCTGTCGCTTGAAATCACTATCCAAGGCATCTGGGCCATGCCAAAACTCGCCGTCGCACTCCACGGCTAGCATAGAGTTCCCACCTTGCACAACGAGGTCAATCCTGTACTCCCCAAACTTAAACTGAGGAACAACCGTGTACCCTTGCCCCGCTATGTCAAGGGCGACATCGACTTCGAACCAACTATCAAACGGGCGCGGCGGATCCTCTAGTGTGCGATTGGCGCGATGGGCTGTGCGAACGAGATCGTCATAGTCGAAGCCTGTAATGTCGGGTGCAACTGGATTGAGGAAGTGACTCAACAACTTGTGTCGATAGCAGGATGATGACAGGTCGTTTAGGGTGACGGAGTGGAAGAGCCAGAGTTGCTCCTTTGCACGGCTGGCAGCGACGTTGAAGCGACGCATGTCATGATCGGTAGTGAGGGCAATGAAGCGGGTCTCTCCTTCGGCAGCAACCATGGAAAGGAAGACAACATCACGCTCATCACCCTGGAAGCTGTAGGGGTTGCCACACAGCAGCCTACGCTCCTGCATCTCCTCCACCCCGATGGCCTTGACTAGAAGATTCTCGATAAGCTTCGCTTGGCCCTTTCCCTGAAGAGAGATGACACCCATCGTCATGCCGTTGTAGCGCGGGTTACTGACGCAGGCTTTGACGTGCTCAACAAGCGTCTCGGCCTCAGGACGGTTTAGGACCGAGTCGCCGCTTCCCTGTCGGTACCCGCCTGCAACGTACACTGAGCGCAGCGGCTCAAGGCGGTTCGGCGGGCACTGCTTCAAGGGGATGAGAGGGTTCGCCTGATAGCACAGCTTGTCCGAGAATCGGATGATCTCAGGGGCGCAGCGAAAGTGCTCGCGCAGCACCACGCGGTTTCCGAAGCGTACAGAGGCGTGGGCGAAGAGACTGCTCTCCATGCCGAAGGTGTCGCGGAGCTCGAACTGCTTGAGGTGGGTTTTGATTAAGTTAGCGACAATACCAACGTCGACGCCCGGATTCTCCGGGCTGATCTGCATGTCATCACCGACAACGATGAGCTTCTCACCCAGGAACATCAGGGGAAGAGCTTCGTACCCGGCCTGCGACGCCTCGTCGATGATGATAACGTCGAACGCGCGCGGCGCCCCTTCTAGAGTTTCGTAGACGCGGTGGAGGGGCATGATCCATGCTGGCACAGCTGTCTTGCACACGTTGAGATGGCGCTGGGCGTCCATCCGGTTGCTGTGGGTACGTTTGCCAGTACCCTTGCCGATCCGCTTCATCGCGAGTTGCCAAGCCTGGAGTCGGGACTGACGCTCAGAATCCATGCGATCCAGGCAGTAGTTCCATGCTTTCAGCGAAACCAACTCAGCAAGATCTTTAAGATACGAGTCCTCAAGTCGACGGTAGCTTCGGTCAAGGGTGGCGTCGTCGACGGAGTCGAAACTCTCCAGCCAAGCCAACGCCTGCCGCCACGTCCAAGCAGCTTCAAGTTTGTCCAGTCGATCAACGACAGCGGAGATGTCGCGCGTGGTGGTAATGTAGGAGGCTAGGAGTGGAGCCTTCACTGCAAGGCGAGTGAGGAGATCCCGCTTGTCAACCACGCCCTCAAAACGCTTAGCGAGTGTAAGGATTCTCTCAGTGGTCTTGTGGTAGGTATCGATGTCGGCGGCGCGGAAAGCTGCCAGCAACTCGAGACACAGAGGGTGGGCGTTAGGCTTAGCAGCGGCAGCGGCCACCTGTCCTTCTGCGGCATGAAGACGGGCCTCCACACCCCCGAGTGCTGTCTTGGCCTGAACGACGCGGCAGGTTTGGGCAAGACCGCTGACGGCAGCCGTGTCGCCCCAGTGCGGCCGAGCAAGGCCGTTCACAGCATCAATGGCCTTTATAGCGGTGTCCCGCAGGTCATAAAGTTCAAGAGCATGCTCCAGGGCTTCGAGGTGCTCCTCAATGATGGCAACTTCAACTATGAAGTGGTGGCTTGGCTTGTGGTCAACCTTTCCCTGCCAGTAAGTCCAGACTTCGAAGATGGCTTGTTCAGCCGATAGATACTCGATCAACTTACCTAGTGGATCCGAGTCGAGGCAGCACTTACCGTCGACATAGCACAGTTGCAAGGTGCCACAGTGCTTCTCAACGATTGGGTCCTGGAGGAAGATGAGCCGTTTCAGCCCTTTCCCCTTAGCATAGTGGTCGCGCACGGCTCTGGCATCAGCGGTGAGGCGCCTATGGTCTACACCTTCTGGGATCTCTACATTGTAGCCCTTCACCTTCTCCGCCTGGGCTTTCAGGACGGGAATTCGGTCGAGGGTCAATCGATGCACCTCGCGCCAGGGTCTGTCAATGTCGTTGAGAATCTCGCGGACGCACCGATCCATCCAAGGCATGGGACGGTTGAGAGTGCTGGCAACACCGGCGAGGAGCTTGTCCAGTTCTGCAACAATGTCAGCAACCTTTCCCGGTTGAGTGGATGATAGGGCTGTACCTTCGGGAGAGTCGAGCGATTCTTTGCCGGTCTCGACGAAGGGGCGCAGATCTGCAGCGGCCACCCAGTCCTCGCGGCAAGTTGACGGATCTGGAACATCCTTGCCAACGGCTGGGAAATATTGTGCCAGCTCGGTTTCAGCATCGATGCTGACGTCAGCAACGAGTCGTTTGAGACGAGTGACTTCCTCGCGGGAGAGCGGACAGGTATCAGACTCTGCAAGGGTATCGTTGAACCAGCTGAAACTGGAGGCCTCGTCGCGGACACGTGTTGCAATGGCCGCTGCCGTTCCGGAGTATGTGTTGCCGGCAATGTGGTGCTTGTAGGTTTCCCGTTCGCGCAACGATATAATCTGCTTCTTCAGGGCGGCTCGCTTCTCAAGATTCATGGCAAGCTGCGTCTCGACTTCGGCGACACGCTTCTTGTCGCGCGCTTCGTTCCGGTTGTTGGCGTGGAAGAGGATACCCTCGACGCTCTTGGCAAGAGAAAGTCGCTCGTCGGTGACACTAGCACCTAGCATACTGATGCAAAGCGGCGCCACCTCGGCAGGGATTTTGTCGTGAAGCGACTCTAGGGCGCGCGGGGTTTTCGCTGTGACCAGAACGCGCTTTCCGGTGGCCAGAAGATGGCAGACGAGGTTAACGATGGTCGTTGACTTGCCGGTACCCGGTGGCCCTTGCACGAGGACACCCCGCTTTGCGCCAAGCTTGCGCACAATGGCGCGCTGCTGTGGGTTGGAGTCGATAGGGAAGTATATAGGTTCCGGTGGCCTACCACTTGCGTCAAGCTCGCCAAACGAATCCTCTTTATCGTCTTCGCTGGCTTCGGCAGCGCTACTCTTCGGAGCTGCCTCACAAAGTTCGAGAAAGGGGGCCGGGATGCTGACGCCTGCTTCTATGTGGCGCCGCATGTCGGCAAGAATGCCGATCAACCCCTTTATCGACCGCTTGCGCAAGATAAGCGCCGGAGCGAACTCCACAAGGGGGGTTGGACCTGCCGCCTGGCCAGACGGCATGTACGCGTCAGGGTCGTAGCTCCCCTTCCCCTGCTTCTCAAGCGAGTTGGCAACAGCGGAGAGAACGGCATCGAGATGGGCGCGGTCCCAGATGTTGTCACGTAGGGCTGTGGCAGTCTCGCGTAGGCCAGAGGCGTTGGGTGGGTAGACTGTCGGATCTATCATGTCCAACTCAAGCTCTGCTTGGTCACCGTCGGAGGATGCCCTTACTGTAAAGTGGCCGTTAGAAGCATCATACTCAAGTGATGCCTTACCGGTCACCAAGTGGCGGCGAAGGGGAGGGAGGTTCGGAGCTGGCTTCCAAGTGAGTAACCCAAGGCTCAGAACAAGTTCATACTGCTCGCCAAGCCTCTGCTGCTCCTGATAGATCGTGAACAATGCGCCGTAAGCCTTCTGTACTTCGTTCCACCTTCGGCGTGCTACTGCCCAATTGCGCCACTTCTGTTCGATCCAGCTGTCAAAGGTACTCCTGACCTCGGGGTAGTCCTTGAGGTGTCGCTTCTCTACGGTGTCGACCTGTGTGCCGGTCTCGGGATCAGTTTTAGTGGTCGTGACTACGATTGTATCCCGGAGGACGGGGGTCCCGTCGACGTTTTGGAGGGTGGTCTCGTCAACCCACTGCTCTATGGACTTTAACCCAGTCGGTAGAGACGGTTCGGCCATCTTGATGACGTCCACCCACACGTCCTCGGCAACATTCTCGTCCGGTCCCCAGTGGCGAGAGAAGCACTTGACCGCCGGGTCGCGTGGGACGGTCTCAAGCCACAGGACATTCTGATAGTTTACCAAGTCAAGGGTTGTGGCTGTGGTGACTTGAGCTAGGTTGTTCAGGTAGTCAATCAGGCTGATGAGCTTGGGGTCGTGACTTGCGACTTGTTCGAGATGAGGTTCCGCCGCATCGCCTTGAACCTTGGAAAGCACCACTGAAACCTCGGCAAGCAGTGCTTGCGCCTTCGCGGTCGAGCGGTAACTTAGTTCATCAGCGATTTCCTTGAGCCGCACTGGATCGCTTCGATAACTGTGGAACAGCTCTTCTAGGCTTTGTGCTGATTCGTTCAGCAGGGGACGGCTTGAGTTCATCACACACTCCATCTGTGAGAATCGTAAGTTAATACCATGTAGTTGATCAGATAACTGAAGGGTGCTGTCGCGGTATGGTTGGCACAGCGTCCCATGTCCTCCCTTGTAGGAGCCGTCCGTTCTGCTTCTTTGCTCGCTTGGTGCCATCGGCCCCCCAGCCTCCCCACTGCTTAAAGAAGAACGCTGACCGCTGGGCCTCGCATTGGCGCTTGATGTTCAGCACCCACTCCTGCCGCATGGGCCGGGCTTTGGGGCCGGATTCACCGCCAACGATGACCCAGTGGATACCGTTCAGGTTCAACGTGCCCAAGTCCTCCAGCAACGGCTCCACGGAAGCGAACCGGATGTGCGCAGATACCTGTCGCAGCCAGTCAAGCCGGGGAATGCCGTGCTGCCGGTCCTCGACTGTCACCCCCAGCCAGGCGTTGCGCGGCGGTTCGTACTCCCGGAAGAAGTTGGCCATTCTCTCCGCCCGCTTGGTGAGCACCTGGAAGGTGTGCTGCGGAGCACGGCGGATCACGTCAAACACCTGCCGGATGTAGTCGTCGGGAATCTCCTGGTGGAACAGGTCGCTCATGGAGTTGACGAAGTACACCGTATGCTTGTTCCGCTTGAGCGGCTCCTCCAGCCTGTGCGGTAGGAGAGTCAGGGCAAAGCCGTTCTCGTAACCGTTGACCCTCATCGCCTGTAGGCGTTTGGCCATGGCTTCAGCGTAGCAGTTGGTACAGCCAGGTGACACCTTGCTGCACCCAACGGCGGGGTTCCAGGTTTGCTCGGTCCATTCGATGCGTGTCTGGGTGCTCATGATTCTAACCTCACTAGTGCTTCGTTCTTCTCAAAGTTGACGGCGTTGACCGGCCTTGCTCGCTTGGCGTCGAGGTTTTTCACCTTGCACTCTTTGGCCAGTTCAGCAAAAGCCTTCTGAAAGTCACCGGGGAACCACTCTGTGCTTTCAAGCATCTCGGCAAGCTGCTTCGTACCGAAGTACCTGGGCTCCGTTGATAACAGGCTCAACCAGTAGGCCTTGATTTCGGCGAGGTCCATATCAGCCCGCTCATCGCTTACATGTTCATCAGCGGAGAACAACTCCATCTGCTTCTTCTTCGCTACCCGCTCGTCCTGCTTCGCTAGGGCACGTACCTTCTTCTGGACGATGTCGAGCTTCTCGGATGCCTCCATGAACTCGACGATCCCCTTCGGGTGTCGGGTCAAGTACACCAAGTGGTACAGAGTCCGGTCATGGGTAGGTTTCAGAACCTTTACACATGCTGTCCGGGGTTGCTCCTTCCCGCCCGGAGTGACTTGCTTCAGGTTGTTACGGTAGAGCGACACAAGGTGTGCCTCCCTCTCTTCCGGCAACATCCCGTTCGTTTCGGGAACAACACCGAAGATGCTCTTCATGTCTGCTTGGAACTCCGGTTGCGGAACGGTCCGGGAAAGAAAGTCGTACATGAAGTTGATGAGAAACTCCGAGTTGGGACGCCTAAGGAGCGGCGTGAGCGTTGGCAGTTCCACGACGTTCTTCCACCCGGTAGGATCGACGAAGAAGAAAACGAAACTGTCGGAGCCACACCAAGCCAGTATCTCCTGAAGAAGCTGATGGAACTTGCCCTGCAGGGCATGCGTAGTCGTACCATCAGCCGGGCGGGCCGCTAAGTAGGCCTGTAGGACCTTGAAGCGTGTCGGCTTCTCTTCGACGTACAAGGCCCGGAACTGTACTTCCTTGCCGATCTTGCGTAGCGCCTCGCGACACTTGTTGATGAGGTTCAGTGAGATGACGATTGATGTGTCTTCAAGGTCGTCCGCCTGTGACTTCCACGGCCCGGCAAAGCAGTCAACGTAGCAGATGGTTCGTTGATGCTGGCCGACGATCATGAACAGGCGTTCCAGGTATGCCTCAAGCAACTGGTGTTTGAAGTAGGCCTGCTCACGGCCTTTGTACTGCGAAGGAATCTCCATCATGCCACCCTATCATATCCCTGTGACAGGATACGTCCCGTGGACTTCTCAACTCACGCAAAAATCTCCCCGAAAGCCGCTTCCATCTTCCGACGTGTTTCCAGTGCAACACCGCGAGTTCCCTTCAGCTTGCCATCGATCAGGTCTGACACGATCTTTTGGTGCAGGCCGTTTTTGCTGGCCCAAGAGCTGACTGTCTCGCCCAGATCCACAAGCTTATGCTGGATCGTCTTCTTACGCTGTTCCTTGTCCATCTTCGACTCCAAGCGAAATCTCCGGTGGTGACTGTTGCTCGGGGCAATTTACTCTCTCTTGGAGTAGTTGTCAATGCCACCATGAAGAACCTCTCACTCTCTGCTGTGAGCCCCACCGGGGCAACGGGAAACCGGGGCGGGAATGTCCTTCTATGTTGTCAGGCATGACAAAACCCCACATCCCCAGCTAACCCCGTCTGCAAGAGGCTGGGGTTGCCCGCGTCATCTTGATAGGACAAGCAGACATTCTTTCCTTGGTAGCTACTACACCTTTACCAAGGAGGAACCATGCTTACTTTCCGCTCTCTCACCGATGTTGCACAGGCCCAACTCCCTCCGAAACACCGCCGAGCTGTCACCCGCGCCGTTCGTAGTCTTCTCGACGCCTACGGGGACGACTACGACCCCGACGACTGCGGCTTTGTCGTCCTCGTTACGGAGAAGACCACCGATGCCGACGCACTGGAACTCATGGGGCGACCATGGGCCGAAACGCGCTTGGAAGGAGCCATGCTTGACAAGGAGACAGGGTGCTTCCTGAGCTGCTGGCTTGCAAACAACCAGTATGGCCTGACGCTGGTCGTGCCCGACGAGAATTGGCTCGACCCTGCCTTCCGTGCCCTTCTCGTCGAAGAACTGGGAGGTACCGATGTCTACTGACCGGTTCGCCAACTTTCGCCGTCACTACTCGGACTCCGCCATGCACCGGAAGATGGGAAAACTGACGGACTCCCTGCGGGAGGGTGCCATCATCCTGCTCCTGCTTCTCCGTGACCCTGACACACCGCCGATGGTGAAGCTGCTGATCGTCGGGGTGCTGGGGTACGTAATCTTCCCCTTCGACCTGCTTCCCGACCTGCTGCCATTTGGTTTCACCGACGACTTGGCCGCAGTAACCAGCGTTCTTCTCTCACTACGCCATCACATCACTGAGGGATTGCGACAACAGGCGAAGAAGTGGCGGCCAGGACTCGGCGTACAAGGAGAAACATCATGAAGATCCGTACCGACTGCCTTCCGTGGCGGTTGAGCAGCAAGCTCATCGCCATCATCGACCAAGAGTTATCTGCAATGCCCACTGCTACTGGGACGGTTCTTTCCTTCCGCGACCCAAAGTTCTCAGCCGAAACGGGGGGCTTTCATCCGGTGGAGGTTGCAGTCGCACCTGACGGAAGCATCCAGTACGTGGCAGACTTCGCCTACTACGGAAGCCCTCCCTGCTGCGAGTTAGCCAAGGAGATCGACTTTGACTTCTCGCTTGGCCTCTTCCAGCACTTTGGCCGGGAGTTCCCCATCCAGGCAGGCCGGGAACTCTTCCACCTCTGGGAGAGTAACTTTATCGCTTACTACGAGATGGGGGTCTACACCGTCTCGGCAGAACCCTTCTAGGAGGAATGATATGGCACCTGAGGAAATCGTAACCACACTGTGCGGTAAGCTCCCTGACCCCGGCGAAGTCGTCTATGTCGTCACGATGCGTGACTTGTTGGCGGCAATCGTTCGGAGGATGCAGCAAGATTCCCTGCACCTGACCGCTGAGGACCTGCTTCTTGCCCGCGACGAGGCGCAGGCGGTCTTCGGCCACTACCTGAACGAGCACGAGTTGTTCGATCTTGCCTTGGACCAGTGGGAGATAGTCCGGCACCTTTGACGACTCCCCCTGATCTTCGGCAGCAAAACCCACCCGCATGACTTTCCTGCCTCGTAGCCGCCGAGGGAGTTTTCCCCGCCGTTTTTGTGCCCAAAACCGAGTCGCGGACCGACAGCGGACCGTAGTTTTCAAGATTCTACGAACAATACCTTGTAGGGCTTAGCACAACCGACTTTGACCATCTGACAACATGACCGGTGACCGTAAGAAACGGTCCTACAGGCGGGGGGAGACCTCCGCCTTTTTTGCGTCCCGGCGAAGGAGGAGAGAAGGATGCAACACGAGAGACAACCCGCAACACTCAGGCAGTTCCGTTTCAGTCACCGACAGATCGATGCACTTCCACCTCACGACGCTGACTCGGCTTCTGCGATGGCTGAGTATAGCGATACGGAGGTGGTCGGACTGAAGCTGTCAGTCAGCAAGTCTGGCCGGAGGTACTTCTTGCACCGCTACCGCTTTCGGGGCAAGAAGAAGGCGCTCAAGCTGGGGGAGTACCCGAGTGTTAGTGTGCAGGATGCACGAAACATGGTTCATGAGCACAAGAACATGCTGGCCCGTGACTTGGACCCGGCTGATGAGCGCAACAAGCGGC
Source organism: Geobacter sp. PheSNFMC (assembly GCF_059620965.1). Lineage (NCBI taxonomy): Bacteria > Pseudomonadati > Thermodesulfobacteriota > Desulfuromonadia > Geobacterales > Geobacteraceae > Geobacter > Geobacter sp. PheSNFMC. The sequence continues at coordinate 11,058 of NZ_JCAMRN010000060.1, read as the reverse complement.
GGAAGGTCCCGACACTAGCTGAGTTCGCTGTTAACACGTATCTGCCCCATGCCAAGCAACGCAAGAAGTCATGGCAAGATGACGAGGCCAAGATTCGTCGAGACATCGGAACGATGTTGGGGCACCTCCCAATCAACGAGATCACAACGCGAGACGTGATGCAGTTGCACTCTTCAATCGCGAAACGTGCCTCAGCAGCAACCGCCAATCGCTACCGCGCCTTGTTGTCTACCATGCTCAATCTGGCAGTTAAGTGCGACATAGTGGAGAAGAACCCGGTGAGTAACGTCGAGAAGTTCAAGGAAGCCGATCCGCGAGAGCGTTACCTTTCAGGGGACGAGCTTGGCCGGTTCTTGATGGCACTGAATGTCGAGGCTGGTAAGACGACGGCTAACGCCATTGTCCTACTACTGCTTACCGGGCTGCGAAAGATGGAGTTGTTCAGTCTACAATGGGCACAAACTGACCTGAACCGGGGAACGCTACGCCTTCTGACCACTAAGGGCGGGCGCGGTAGAACCGTGGTGCTGAACAGTATGGCTCTGGAGATTCTGCGGAAGATCCAGGAGAGCGCGGACCCTGCATGTCCGTGGGTGTTCCCGGCTCACCGAGGCGGTGGCCATCTCATCGATCCCAGGAGAGCACTAAAACGGGCAATGACTCGGGCGAACATCACCGACCTCAGGCCACACGACCTCCGACGCTCGTTTGCTTCCCTGGCCGTGAACGCCGGGGTGGACCTCTACCAAGTCAAGGACCTGCTTGGGCACTCCACTGTGGCGGTGACGCAGAGGGCTTACGCTCACCTGCAGCAAGACACACTGCGCAGTGCCAGCGAGATAGTAGCGAGAACCGTAGGAGAAGCAAGCTCGAACGCTATCGGGTTGGTAGGTGGCGGCGTTCCAGCCGTCCGCCGCTGAGGGGTGCCCCGAAGACGGTGGCCCGTAGTTGGACCGAAGTAGACGAAAACGCCCTTCCGCGTCGAGCGGAAGGGCGATGTTTTTTTCTCTGTGCTACCGCTCGGAAGCCTCGCCAGACAAGAAAAAAAAGGCCTGACAGTTCGTCAGGCCTTGGTATTGGCGCGCTTGGAGAGATTCGAACTCCCGACCTACGGATTCGTAGTCCGTTGCTCTATCCAGCTGAGCTACAAGCGCGTAATTAAATTTTGGTTTGACCACCGGTTTCGTAGTCTGGTGCTCTATCCAGCTGAGCTACGAGCGCATTGTTAATTGGCGGGAATAAAATCCACCAGCGTAAAACCGTACTTGGGATGGTTGAAGGCATGGGTTGTCGGGTACAGAGAGAACAACCACCCTTTGAAAACTTCTTTTCCCCCCTCCAGAATCCGGATCTGTGCAGCCGGATTCTTCGGCTCGTTGGACTGGGAGGTAAGAGTTGTCCCGTCCATCGTGAAGTGAGGCAGGAAATTGTCTACCGCTATCGTGAGATTGCTCTCCGGAATTGCCAGTTCAGCCCCGACGTTGACGGTATAGACCGACTCCTTGTTGGCGGCCTTATCGGTAACGGCTATCTTTACTGACTTCCACTTCCCCTTAACCTTATCCGGGACAACAACTACCGATTCCTTCTTTGTCGCCTGGCCGTGCTGCGTTCCGGCGTCGCCGCCGACTTTCTGCTCTTCCTTCTGAGAGCACCCGACAACAGCTACCACGGCAAGGGCAACGACCACCAGCCTGAACAACACCTTCACGTGTCCTCCTCGTCTCCAGAACCTTACCGCGATGACACGGGCTGTAGATATCTGGCGGAGAGAGAGGGATTCGAACCCTCGATACAGGTTTTGCCCGTATACTCGCTTAGCAGGCGAGCGCCTTCGACCTACTCGGCCATCTCTCCGATCGTTGTTTGTCAATTATGGCGGAGGGAGTAGGATTCGAACCCACGGAACTTTCGTTCAACGGTTTTCAAGACCGCCGCCTTAAACCACTCGGCCATCCCTCCGAAAGCCTAGCCGATCTTCTGCAGTCCCCCCATGTACGGCCGGAGCACGTCCGGGATTACTACCGACCCGTCTTCCTGCTGGTAATTCTCAAGGATGGCCACCAGCGTTCTACCGACTGCAAGCCCCGAACCGTTCAGCGTGTGGACGAATTCAGGCTTTGATTTTTCGTCTTCCCTGAACCGGATCGAGGCCCGCCGGGACTGGAAATCCTCGAAGTTGCTGCACGAAGAAATTTCCCGATAGGTCTCCTGGCCGGGAAGCCAGACTTCAATATCGTATGTTTTGGCAGCTGAAAATCCCATGTCGCCGGTACAGAGTTCAACGACCCGATAGGCCAGTCCGAGCTGGCGCAACACCTCTTCGGCATTGGAGAGCAGTTTTTCCAGCTCATCATAGGATGCCGCAGGATGAACAAACTTCACCAGCTCGACTTTGTTGAACTGGTGTTGCCGTATGAGTCCGCGGACGTCCTTGCCGTAGGAGCCGGCCTCCTTGCGGAAGCACGGGGTGTAGGCCGTGTAGCTGAGCGGCAGGTCTGCGGCTTTGAGGATTTCAGCGCGATGAATATTGGTAACGGGAACCTCTGCCGTGGGGATGAGGAAATAATCGACCCCTTCCAGATGGAAGAGGTCGTCCTCAAACTTGGGCAACTGACCGGTTCCGGTCATGCTTTCCCTGTTTACCATGAAGGGCGGGAGCATTTCAAGATAATTGTGCCGCTCGGTGTGCAGGTCGAGCATGAAATTGACGAGAGCGCGCTCCAGTCGGGCACCTGCGCCGCGATAGAGCGTGAACCGCGCACCGGTAAGCTTCGCTCCCCGCTCAAAATCGAGTATGCCGAGCCCTTCGCCTATCTCCCAATGGGGCTTGGGGTCAAACGCAAAACAGGGGGGTTCACCCCATGTCCGCACCTGACGGTTGTCCGCTTCCGACGCTCCGACGGGTACCGTCGGATGCGGCACATTGGGGACCGTCAGCAGCACCATCTGCAGCTCATCCTCAATGCCGCGTAACTCGTCGTCGAGCCCCTTGATCCTGCCCCCCACCTCACGCATCTCGGCGATCTTGTCCTGAATCTGGCTCTTGTCCTTGACCTTGCTGATGGCCTCGGATACGGAGTTTTTCAACGCCTTGAGCGACTCGCTTTCCGCAAGGAGCGTGCGCCGGCGCTCGTCCAACTCGCGAAACCGGCCGAGACTCACCTCGGAGCCCCGGGTGGCAAGCCGCGCTTCCACCTCTTGCAGATTCTCTCGCAGATATTTGGCGTCAAGCATTGGTTCAAGCCTTTACTTTTGCGACATGAAAGTTATAGTGTTTAGCACTAACCTGCGAATTAGTCAATATTTTTGTGCCCCCGGAGCAGAAATGACCTTCTTCCCCGCCGCATTGAGCCTCGTGCTCGCGTTGCTCGCGGTCCCTGCCGGGGCTCTGGCCGAGCGCATCAGCCTGTCCTTTGTGGGTGATGTGATGCTGGCCGGCAGCGCAACCGACACCCTTCAGCGGTACGGCTATAGCTATCCGTTTGCCGCCACCGCCGCAGAGCTGCGACGCAGCGACCTGGTGGTGGGCAACCTGGAGGCCCCCCTCACCGAGGGGGGACGCGAGTTCCGCGCCAAACGTTTCCGCTTCAAGGCTTCTCCCGCTGCGGCAGCGGCCCTGAAACGGGCCGGCTTCTCGGTCATGACACTGGCCAATAACCACATGATGGACTTTGGCGCCGAGGGGTTGAGCGACACGATCCGCCACCTCAATCGTAACGGCATCGCCTTCGCGGGAGCAGGGTCGTCGATCGCGGATGCCCGGCGCGAAGCGTCCGTGGCGGTCAGAGGGCAGACCGTTGCCTTTCTGGCCTACTCGCTCACCCAGCCGATCGAATTCTTCGCCGCTGCGGGACGCCCCGGCACCGCGCCCGGCTATGCCGGCCACTACCCCGCGGATATCCGACGGGTCCGCAGCAGCGCCGATCATGTGGTCGTCTCCTTCCACTGGGGACAGGAACGGGCCGCGCTACCATCGCCCCACCAGATCGAAGCAGCCCATCGCGCCATCGATGCAGGGGCTGACGTCGTCATCGGCCACCACCCCCATGTCCTCCAGGGAATCGAAATCTATCGCGGAAAACCGATCTTTTACAGCCTCGGCAACTTTGCCTTCGGCAGCCGGAGCCCCTCGGCCGACCGGAGCATCATCGCCCGGGTCACCCTCGGCAAAGGGCCGCCGGTTGTGGAGGTCATACCCCTCAACGTCCTTTTCCGCGAGGTGCGCTTCCAGCCGACCATCCTCACGGGCCGCAGGGCAGCGGACGTGGTGGACCGGCTGAATCGCCTGTCAGCCCCTTTTGGCACGGTCGTCACCTCCACCGCTGGCAGCCATCTCGTCGCGCCTGCGGAGCCGAATGCGCGGCTCGCCAGCAGGCAGTGAATGGAGCAGGCCATGTATCGTCTTTTCGTTGCCATTGATCTGCCCGATTCCATCAGGGCACAGCTTGCCGATCTCGGCCGGGAACTGGACGATGCCCGCAGAGTTCCGCCTGACCAGCTCCATCTGACCCTCCGCTTTATCGGAGGCGCGGACAACGAATGCCTTCAGCGGATCAAAGACGCCCTGGCGACCGTCACGTCACCACCTTTTAGCCTGGCCCTGGCAGGGGTCGGCTGTTTCCCATCCCCAGGGCGCCCCCGCGTGATCTGGGCTGGGATCACCGCCGACGAGCGGCTGGTCCTCCTGCAGGGCGCGGTGGAAAAGGCCGTTGCAGCGGCGGGGATCCCCCCGGAGGAGCGCCGGTTTTCCCCGCACATAACGCTGGCGCGCCTCAAGGATGCCGAATCGACGGGTTTCACCGTTTTCCAGGCCAAACAGGGCGGGTTCAGAACGGAGCCGTTCACCGTGGAGGCATTCCACCTCTATTCGAGCACCCTGACTGCGGACGGCGCCCTGCACCGGCGCGAGGCATCCTATCCATTGAACGGCTGACCGAAAGAAAAGGGGAGGGGAAAGAAGCAGAAACGGCCGCCTCTTTTCAATGAAAGATGGCGGCCGTCGCAGGTGATGGGGCAACCGTCTGTCAACTGATAAAATCCATCACTTTGTCGAAAAAGCTCTTTTTCATGGGATGGACATCTTCGCCGCTGATGCGGGCGAACTCCTCCAGGAGTTCCCGCTGGCGCTTGTTGAGGTTTGACGGAGTCTCCACCTTGATGATGACGAGCTGGTCTCCGCGGCCGTAGCCCTGGAGCTGGGGAACTCCCTTGCCGCGCAGCCTGAAGATGCGTCCCGACTGGGTCCCCTCGGGAATCTTCATGGAAACCTTGCCGTCGAGGGTCGGCACCTCGATCTCGCAGCCGAGGGCCGCCTGCACGAAGCTGACGGGAATCTCGCAGAGAACGTCGTTGTCCTCGCGAGTAAAGATGGGATGCTCCCTGACCGCAATGGCCACATAGAGGTCGCCGTTGCCCCCGCCCTTGATTCCCTGCCCCCCCTCGCCGGTGAGCTTGAGCCTGGTGCCGGTTTCGACCCCTGCCGGGACCTTGACCGACAGGGTCTTGGTGTCACGGACCATGCCACTGCCGCGGCATGAGGTGCAGGGGTTCTCCACCACGCGCCCTTCACCGTTGCAGTGGTTGCAGGTCTTGCTGACACTGAAGAATCCCTGCTGGAAACGAACCTGGCCAGCGCCGCGACAGGTGGGGCAGACCTTCGGCTCGGTCCCCGGCGTGGCGCCGCTGCCCCCGCAATCGCCACAGCGCTTGCCGTAGGGGACCTGAATCTCCTTCTCCGCGCCGAACGCGGCCTCCTCAAAGGAGAGTTCCATGTTGTACTGCAGGTCGTCGCCGCGGCGGCCGCGACTGCCGCGGGGGCGGCCGCCGAAGATATCGCCGAAGATATCACCGAAAATGTCGCCAAAGGGGGTGCCGGCGCCGAAGCCGCCGAAGCCGCCCCCCGAAAAGCCGCCGGCACCGACCCCGGCATGGCCGAACTGATCGTACTGGACCCGCTTCTGGGGATCCGACAGGACCTCATAGGCCTCGGTAATCTCCTTGAACTTCTCCTCCGCTTCCCTGTCATCGGGATTCTTGTCCGGATGGTACTGGATGGCAAGCTTGCGAAAGGCCTTCTTTATTTCCGTATCCGAGGCGTTCTTGTGGACGCCCAGAACCTCATAGTAGTCGCGTTTCTCTGACGCCAAAATCGATCCTTTCCAATGCAAAAAGCAGCACCGAGATCCACTCCCCTGCTGCTCCGCATGGTTGATTGGTAGACGGGAAGAGGGGGGCGTTCACGCCACCCCTCTCCCCATTCGGCTACTTCTTGTCGTCCTTGACCTCTTCGAAATCAGCGTCGACAACCTTCTCGTCCGCGGCAGAGGGTTCACCCGCCGCTTCACCGCCCGGCTGGCCGCCTTCGGCCTGGGCCTTGGCGTAGACCGCCTCGGCCAGCTTGTGGGAAGCCTGGGTGAGCTCATCCGTGGTCTTCTTGAGGACGTCTACATCGCTTCCCTCCATGGCCTTTTTGAGGTTTGCAAGGCATTCTTCAATCTTGGCCTTCTCGTCGGCGCCAATCTTGTCCCCGTATTCCTTGAGGGACTTCTCGGTTGAGTAGATGAGGGTATCGGCGTGATTACGGGCCTCCACCAGCTCCCGCTTCTTCTTGTCATCGGCGGAATGCGCTTCGGCCTCCTTGACCATCTTGTCGATCTCATCCTTGGAGAGGCCGGAGGAGGCGGTGATCCTGATGGATTGCTCCTTGCCGGTGCCCAAGTCCTTGGCGGAGACATGGACGATGCCGTTGGCGTCGATGTCGAAGGTTACCTCGATCTGGGGCACTCCGCGGGGTGCCGGCGGGATGCCGGTCAACTCGAAATTCCCCAACGTCTTGTTGTCGATCGCCATCTCCCGCTCGCCCTGGAGCACGTGGATGGTTACCGCCGGCTGATTGTCGCTGGCCGTGGAGAAGACCTGGCTCTTGCGGCACGGGATGGTGGTGTTCTTCTCGATGAGCTTGGTCATGACGCTGCCGAGGGTCTCGATGCCGAGCGAGAGGGGGGTCACGTCGAGCAGCAGCACGTCCTTCACGTCGCCCCTGAGCACCCCGCCCTGGATGGCTGCGCCGATGGCGACCACCTCATCGGGGTTCACCCCCTTATTGGGAACCTTGCCAAATATCTCCTGGACCCTCTTCTGGACCGCCGGCATGCGGGTCATGCCGCCGACCAGGATCACTTCGTCCACCTCGGAGGGGGACAGGCCGGCATCCTTGAGAGCGGTGCGGCAGGGCCCCTCCAGCTTGTTGAGCAGGTCGGCACAGAGGGCTTCGAGCTTCGCCCGGGACAGCTTCATGGTGAGGTGCTTGGGCCCGGTGGCGTCGGCGGTGATAAAGGGAAGGTTGATGTCGGTCTCCATGGAGGTGGAGAGCTCGCACTTGGCCTTCTCGGCGGCCTCCTTGAGGCGCTGCAGGGCCATCTTGTCGCCGCGCAGGTCGATTCCCTGATCCTTCTTGAACTCGTCGGCGATCCAGTCGATGACCCGCTGATCAAAGTCCTCGCCGCCGAGGAAGGTGTCGCCGTTGGTGGACTTCACCTCGAAGACGCCGTCTCCCAGTTCCAGGATGGAAATATCAAAGGTTCCGCCCCCCAGGTCGAAGACGGCGATCTTCTCGTCCTTCTTCTTGTCGAGGCCATAGGCCAATGCGGCGGCGGTCGGCTCGTTGATGATCCGCAGGACGTTCAGGCCGGCGATCTTGCCGGCGTCCTTGGTGGCCTGGCGCTGGGAGTCGTTGAAGTAGGCCGGGACGGTGATGACCGCGTCGGTCACGGTCTCGCCCAGGTAGTCCTCGGCGGTCTGCTTCATCTTCTGGAGCACCATGGCCGAGATCTCGGGGGACGAGTACATCTTGCCGCGCGCCTCAACCCAGGCGTCGCCGTTGTCGGCCTTGACGATCTTGAAGGGGGAGATGGAGATGTCCTTGCGGACCTCTTCCGTATCGTACTTGCGGCCGATGAGCCGCTTGATGGCGAACAGGGTGTTCTCCGGATTGGTCACCGCCTGGCGCTTGGCCTGCTGGCCCACCAGCCGCTCGCCGCTCTCGGCAAAGGCAACCATGGACGGGGTGGTGCGACTTCCTTCTGCGTTGGCTATGACAACCGGCTCACCACCTTCCATGACGGAAACGCAGGAGTTGGTGGTGCCGAGGTCGATACCGATTACTTTGCTCATGAGTATAATCCTCCTTGTGGTCTCTCTGGAAACAACGTAGTCATCGCTCTCCCCAAACGCAAGGGGTCGGCGGAAATTTTTACGCGGCATCCTTGGGCACTGTGGCCACGGATACCATGGCGGGGCGAAGGAGCCGTTCGTTCAGCAGATACCCCCTCTGGAAGACCTCGACCACCGTATTGGGGGGAAGCTCGGCAACCTCCACCTGGCACATGGCCTGGTGATACGCCGGATCGAAGACAGTTCCCCGGTCGGCCTCCACGGCGACCACGCCGAATTTCTTCAAGGTGCCCACCAGCATGCCGTGGGTCATCCTGATTCCCTCGATAACCGCGGACAGGCTTTCACTGTCCGCATGGCCCAAGGCCCGCTCCATGCTGTCCACCACCGGCAGGATGTCCTGCAGGAGGCTCTCGTTGCCGTACTTGAGCAGCTCTTCCTTCTCTTTCTGGGTCCGACGGCGATAGTTCTCCAGGTCGGCCCGCTCACGCACGAATTTGTCCCAGTTCGCAGCCGCCTCGGCCTCCTTGGCCGCCAGTTCGGCCTCAAGCTGCCCGATCCGCTCGTCGCCGGCAAGGTGCCGTACGTCTTCGCCCTTCCCCTGGGCGGCTTCGCCGGCATGGCCAGCGGCCGTGATGGTTTCATCTGCACCCTGTGCGGTGCCGTGTTTCTTTTTATCCACGCTGATTGTCCTCCCTGCGAATATGCTGCCGAACCGCCCCTATTCCCCTTCCAGGAGCCTGCTGACCAGCTTCGCGGTATAGTCGACGATGGGGATCACCTTGGCATAGCCCATGCGAGTCGGGCCGATGACCCCGAGTACACCGAGGGTGTTCTTGCCCGTGAGGTACGTGGAGGTGATGATGCTCAATCCCTCCATCTGGCTGAGATGGGTTTCGGCGCCGATGAAGATCTGGACGCCCTGGGCATCGAGGCACCGGTCCAGGAGCCCCACCAGTTGATTTTTTTCCTCGAACGCCCGGAAAAGATCCCGCATCCGCCGCGAGTCGGCGAACTCGGGTTGTTCAAGGATATTGGTCTGCCCCTCGATGAAGATCTGGGCCCCGTCGTCATTCAGGCTCTGCTCCGAAAACTGGAGCGCACGGGCGAGGAGCTTGTCGTAAAGGACCTTCTCGTTCCTCATCTCCTCCAGCATCCGCATGCGGACCTGGCCCACCGGCACCCCCACCAGAAGCTCGTTCAGGTAGTTGGACATCCTGATCAGCTCTTCGGAGGAAAACTCCTCGTCGGATTCGATGAGACGGTTCTGGACTGCGCCGTTATCGGCCACCAGGATGGCGAGGATACGGCGCCCTCCCAGCTTTACGAACTCGATGTGCCGGAAAATAGTGGCTGAGAAGCGGGGAGCCAGGACGATCCCGGTGTAGTGGGAAACCGAGGAGAGCAGCCGGCTCGTTTCGTGAAGGACGGCGCCGATATCCCGGCCGGCCCCCACATAGCGCTTGCGGATCCGCTCCCGCTCGGCCTTGTCGATGCGCCGAACCGCCAGGAGCGAGTCCACGTAGAAGCGGTAGGCCTTGTCGGTGGGCACCCGCCCCGCCGAGGTGTGGGGAGAGACGAGGAACCCCATCTCCTCCAGGTCGGCCATGACGTTGCGCACCGTTGCCGGCGACAGGGTCAGGCCGTGGCGCTTGGTCACGGCACGGCTGCCGACCGGCTCCGCCGTCGAGATGTAATCCTCGATGATGGCTTCGAGGATAAGCTTGTTACGCTCGGAAATATCTGTCATCTCTCGGCCCCACAAAGCAGATTAGCACTCAAGGGACGTGAGTGCTAACTGGTTGCTAAAGTAACAACCGACCCCCGCTTTGTCAAGGGGGTTTCCCGCTTCCGGAGAGGGGATAGACGAGTGACGCAGACGGGTCAGAGGAAGGAGGCGAATACCCGGTTGGCGAGGATGGTCCCCCGGGGGGTGAGCTTCAGCCGCCCCCCCCCGCGCACGAGGAGTTCTGCCGAGCAGAGGCGGTCCACTTCGCAGCCGTACACGTTTTTCACCGTATCGCCGAACTCCCGGGCAAAATCCTCTTCCCGCACCCCGTCCAGCAGTCGGAGCCCGAGAAAAAAATACTCGGCCATGGCGTCGGCGCGGGAAAGGGCCGACTCCGCCTCCCCGGGAAGCTCCGCCGCCGCAAGGGTGTCATGATAGAGCTCCAGGTCGTCGGGATTCTTCCAGCGCACGCCAAAGGCCGGAACGCGCAAAAAGGAATGGGCGCCCGCGCCGAACCCCAGATAGTTTCGACGGAGCCAGTAAGCCTGATTGTGGCGCGAACGCCGGAGGGGACGGGCAAAATTGGCGATCTCGTAGTGCTCGAAGCCGGCTGAGACCAGCACGGCCGCCGTGGCTTCGAACATGAGGGCCGACCCCTCTTCATCGGGCAGCACCAGCACTCCCCGCTCCTCCATGACCCCGAAGGGGGTGCCCTCCTCAACCGTGAGACCGTAGGCCGAAACGTGATCGGGAGTAAGAGCCACGGCACAGGCCAGTTGCTCGCGCCATTGGTCGGGCGTCTGACCGGGAAGCGAGTGGATGAGGTCGATGCCGATATTGTCGAAGCCGGCACGGCGGGCCGCCGCAACGGCCTCCCTCGCTTGGCGGGCGGTGTGGAGCCGGCCCAGCAGGGCCAGCATCCCGTCGTCGAAGGACTGGACGCCCAGGGAGAGGCGATTCACCCCCGCGGAGCGGAAATCGGCGAGCCGCTGGAAGGTGACGGTGCCGGGATTGGCCTCCAGGGTTATCTCCGCGCCGGGGCCAAGGCCATAGCAGCGCGCTGCCGCACCGATGATGCGCTCCACGGCCGCCGGCGACAGAAGCGACGGGGTCCCTCCGCCAAGGTAGAGGGTAGTCGCTGGAGAGAGGGGGGG